>NZ_JBFAMR010000057.1:0-56771 GCF_040656595.1 Actinoplanes sp. NPDC049802 | reverse complement strand
GACGACTTCGTCATCAAGCTGCGAATCATCCGCTTCCTGCGCACCCCCGAATACGACGAGCTGTTCTCCGGCGACCCCACCTGGGTCACCGAGTCGATCGGCGGCATCGGCGCCGACAACCGCCCCCTGGTCACCCGGACCAGCTTCCGCTACCTGCAGACCCTCTACAACCTCGGCCCCGCCCCGGAACCGAACCTGACCGTCTTCTGGTCGCCGCTGCTGCCGCAGGGCTTCAAGGACTTCTGTGCGCGGGTGTCGATCGACACCAGCGCCATCCAGTACGAGAACGACGAGCTGATGCGGCCCCGCTTCGGCGACGACACGGCGATCGCCTGCTGCGTGTCCGCGATGGCGGTCGGCAAGCAGATGCAGTTCTTCGGCGCCCGCGTCAATCTGGCGAAGACCCTGCTGTACGCGATCAACGGCGGCCGCGACGAGAACTCCGGCGCCCAGGTCGGGCCCGAGCTGCCGCCCCTGACCGGTGACGTGCTCGACTACGACACCGTCGCGCAGCGGTTCGACACGATGATGGAATGGCTGGCCGCCACCTACGTCAACGCCCTCAACATCATCCATTACATGCACGACCGGTACGCGTACGAGCGCATCGAGATGGCCCTGCACGACACCGACATCCTGCGTACCCTGGCGTGCGGTATCGCCGGCCTGTCGGTGGCCGCCGACTCGCTGTCGGCGATCAAGCACGCGAGCGTCCGGCCGGTCCGTGACGACCGCGGCCTGATCGTGGACTACACCGTCGACGGGGCGTTCCCCACCTACGGCAACAACGACGACCGTGCCGACGCCATCGCCGCCGAACTGGTCGAGTCGTTCATGGCGAAGATCCGCAAGCACCCCACCCACCGGGGCGCCGTGCACACCCAGTCGGTGCTGACCATCACCTCGAACGTCGTCTACGGAAAGCACACCGGCAACACCCCGGACGGCCGCCGGGCCGGGCAGCCGTTCGCCCCGGGCGCCAACCCGATGAACGCCCGTGACTCGCACGGCATGGTCGCCGCGGCGCTGTCGGTGGCGAAACTGCCGTACGAGCACGCCCAGGACGGCATCTCGCTGACCACCACGGTCACCCCGAACGGGCTCGGCAACACCCGCGACGAACGGGTCCGCAACCTCGTCGGCGTGCTCGACGGCTACACGTCGGTCGACGGCTTCCACATGAACGTCAACGTGCTCGACCGGGCCACCCTGGAGGACGCCATGGCGCATCCGGAGAACTACCCGCAGCTGACCATCCGGGTCTCCGGGTACGCGGTCAACTTCGTGCGGCTCACCGAGGAGCAGCAGCGCGACGTCATCTCCCGCACCTTCCACGGCGCGCTGTGACCGGGGGCGACATTCAGCGTCCCGACCTGGGCATCACCCCGGTCGGGACGCACCCGCCGCACGGGGTGCCGGTCGCGTCGGTGCACTCCTGGGACGTCGTCACCGCCGCTGACGGGCCCGGCACCCGCTTCGTCACCTTCCTCGCCGGCT
The DNA here is from genome assembly GCF_040656595.1 of Actinoplanes sp. NPDC049802. Classification (NCBI taxonomy): domain Bacteria; kingdom Bacillati; phylum Actinomycetota; class Actinomycetes; order Micromonosporales; family Micromonosporaceae; genus Actinoplanes; species Actinoplanes sp. NPDC049802. Next base: position 55,274 of record NZ_JBFAMR010000057.1, on the reverse strand, counting down.
GCCACCTGCGCTGCCTGTACTGCCACAACCCGGACACCTGGGAGGGCCGTAACGGCCAGCACGTGACCCTCGACGACCTGGTCGCCAAGATGCTCAGCTTCAAACGGTTCATCCAGGCGTCGGGCGGCGGGGTGACCGTCTCCGGCGGCGAGCCGCTGCTGCAGAACCACTTCGTCGAGGCGTACCTGCGCCGCTGCAAGGAGGAGGGCATGCACACCGCCCTCGACACCGCCGGGTTCCTCGGCGCCCGCGCCGGCGACCAACTGCTCGACGACACCGACCTGGTGCTGCTGGACGTCAAGTCCAGCGACCCGGTCACGTACCGCAAGGTGACCGGTGTGGCCCTGCACCCGACCATCGACTTCGGGGACCGGCTGGCCGCCCGCGGCAATCGGGTCCGGGTCCGGTTCGTGCTGGTGCCCGGCCTGACCGACGACCCGGACAACATCGCCGGGGTCGCCGACCACGCCGCCCGCTGGGGCAGCACCGACGACGGCGGCAACGTGGAACAGGTCGACATCCTCGGCTACCACCGTCTCGGCGTCGCCAAGTACCGGGAGCTGGGGATGCGCTACCCGCTGACGGACACCGTCCCGCCGACCGCGGAGCAGCTGGCCACGGCGGCCGGGCACTTCTCACAGCGCGGTCTGCGTGTCACCGTCGCCTGACCGTCGCCGGCCGGGCCCGATGGACCCGGCCGGTGAGCCGGACGGTCCTGTCCGCGCGGGTCACCGCCGAGATAACTTCCGAAGAGGAAGAGGCCCGAACCGTACACCGGCGAGGCGTACGAATTCCGCCCTCATCCGCGAGGGAGGCGTGCCGTGACACCGCTCGACCGACTGACTCTCACCCACTGCGTGCAGACCGCGGCGCTCGCGCCGTCACTGCACAACAGCCAGCCGTGGCGGTTCCGGATCGTCGACGGCGCGGTCGAGGTGTACGCCGACCGCCGCCGGCAGCTCGACGTCCTCGACCCGGCCGGACGGGAACTGCTGATCAGCGTCGGCGCCGCGGTGTTCACGCTGCGTCTCGCGATCGGCGTGCGGGGCCGGGACCCCGAGGTGTCGGTGCTGCCCGACCCGGAACACCCGGATCTGGTGGCCCGGATCCGGGCGGACCAGGTCACCACACCACCGGAGGAGGTCGGTGTCCTGGCGGCGGCGATCCCGGCCCGGCACACCAACCGGCGCCCGTTCACCGACGCCGTGGTCCCCGCCGACATCATGGAGCAGCTGATCGGGGCGGCGGCACGGGAAGGCGCGACGCTCACCGTGGCGGGCGCGGTCAGCCGTGACGCGATCATCGGGCTGTCCCAGGTCGCCGAGGCGCGGCTGGGCGGGCGCGGCGGCTACCGGGCCGAGCTCGGCCGGTGGACCCGGCCCGGCCCGAACCGCCGCGACGGCATCCCGCCGACCGCGTTCGGGCCGTGGGACGCCCTGGAGCACATGCCGATCCGTGACTTCGGGCTGGTGCACCGGCAGCCGTTCCGGCCCTCCGAGCGTTTCGAGCCGCATCCGGCGATCGTCGTGCTGGCCACCGGCGGCGACGGGCCGGCCGACTGGATCCGGGCCGGGCAGGCGCTGCAGCGGGTCCTGCTGACCGCCACCCACCTGCATCTGGCGACCACGCCGATCAGCCAGCCGCTCGAGGTGCCGGCGGTACGCGCGATGCTCACCGGCGCGGGCGACCACCGCTGGCCACAGATGATCATCCGGCTGGGCTATGCGGCGCCGGCCGCCGCGACCCCGCGCCGCCCGGTCGGCGAAGTCCTGGAGTGAGCGCCGGCCGCCGAGGTCGGCTCCGGCGGATCGGAACGCGCCGGGATCGACCCGGGGCGATGGTGTGACTTCGGCCGCTGTCACAGGGTTCTGTCAGCGGTCACTGGCTAGCTTTGCCGCCATGACGACGACCGACGCGCCGCCGGAGAAGCGCCCGAAACGGCGCCGCGTCGCCCTCTCCGTGCTGATCTGGGTGACGCTGGCCCCCGGTACCCTCTGGCTCCTGGGGCGGGCCTTCGGACTCGAGCGCGGCCCGCTGATCACCTTCTTCGCCGGGACCCCGTTCGTCGCCGCCTGGACCGTGATCCCGTTCCTGGGTGCCCTGGCCGCCAAACGGTGGCGGGCCGCCGTCGTGGCCGGGCTGGTCGCCGCCGGCATGGGCGCCTGTGTGCTGCCCCGTGCCGTGCCCGACCTCGACAAGGGCCCGTCCGACGGGGTCGCGCTGCGGGTGCTCACCCTCAACACCCTCTACGGCGAGGCCGACCCGGCGCAGATCGTCCAGCTCGTCCGGGACAACGACGTGGCCGTGCTCGCCGTGCAGGAGTTCACGCCCGGCGGCGAGGCGGCCCTGAAAGCGGCCGGCATCGGGCAGTTGCTGCCCTATCAGCAGCTCTCCGCGGCGACTGACGCGGGCGGCTCCGGCCTCTACTCGCGCTATCCGATGCTGACGCAGGCGACCCGCCGCAACGACGGTGGCTTCCAGCAGGCGTTCGCGACGATCCAGCCGGCCGGCGCCGTCGCGGTGCACGTCGAGTCGGTGCACCCGCTCGCGCCGGTCGGCCCGGAGATGTATCCGCGATGGGCCGCCGACCTGCGGGAACAGCCGCACGCCGGCGGGGACGGGCCGCTTCCGATCCTGCTCGGCGACTTCAACGCCACCCTCGACCACGAGGAGCTGCGGGACCTGATCGACACCGGCTACCGTGACGCGGCCGACGCCGTGGGCGAGGGCCTGACCCCCACCTGGCCGTCCTTCGACGGTTCCTCCGGGCTGGTGACGATCGACCACGTGCTGGTCGACGAGCGGATCGGGGTGCGCGACCTGCGGGTGCACACCGTGCGGCACTCCGACCATCGCGCCGTTCTGGCCTCGCTGACGATCCCCACGGCCGGCTGACGTCCCGGCCGGAAGGCGCGGCGGGCGCGGTCAGCCGGCGGCCAGATGCTCGATCTCGCCACGCAGGGACTCCGCCATCTGGGATAGGCCGTGCTGACCGCTGCCGTCTCCGTTGGCGGCGATCGCCACCCCACCGACCTGCTGATCCATCTCGGCGACCAGGACGGCGATCTCGTGGATCGCCTCCGCGGCGTCGCCGGCCGTGTGCTGGGCCGTGGCGACCTGGGCGGCGATGTCGTCGGACGACTGGTTGACCATGTCGGCCAGCGTCTTCACCTCGTTGGCCACGACCGCGAAGCCACGCCCGCTCGCGCCCGCGCGGGCCGCCTCGATGGTCGCGTTGAGCGCCAGCAGCCGGGTCTGCGCGGCGATGTGCTTGATCAGCAGGACGGCCTGCTGGATCTGTTCCGACGAGGTGCGCAGCGCCTCGACGGTGAGCACCGCGGCGTCCGTCCGGCCCACCACCCGCCGGGCCGAGCCGGCCAGGGTGTCGGCGGAGGCGCCCAGTTCCGTGGAGGCGGCGGCGACCTGCTCGGCCACCAACTGGATCCGGTCGGCGAGTTCGGCTCGGTCCCGTTCGCCCTGGGCCAGGGTGTCGGCGGTGTCGCTCATCTGCTCGCGGCCGGTGTCGATCCGCTCAGCGGCGTTGCGGTAGGCGCCCTTCATGCCGCGCGTCAGGAACCGGCGATGATATTCGCCCTGGCTCGCGGCGGAGAGCGAAGCGGCCGACTCGCGGATGAAGGCGTCGTTGATGTCGATGAACTCGTTCAGCACGTCGCGCAGCTCCTTCAGTTCGGGAGCGCCGTCCAGGGCGGGCACCCGCGCCTCGAAGTCGCCCTGGTGCAGCGCCCTGAGCGTGGCCACCACCCGTGCCACCGCGTCGCGGTAGCGGGCCTGTTCGTCGGTGGCGACGTCGGGCTGTGCCGCGCTTCTGGCGAAAAGTCTCATCGGCGTGTCACAACCTCATCCACCGGGGCGATCTCGGTAAGAGCCCACACGAACTGATCGTAGGTCTGTCCGCGCTCGGCGAGGGTCGCCCGCAGCAAGTCGGCGGAAGCAGCCACCGCGTCGGCGGGCCGGGAGTGGCGAGCCTCCTCGGCCCGGAGCTTCGCGTACACCGCCTGAACCTCCTGCACCGCCTTGCGCTGCGGCAGCCGCCGGCTGGAGTGGTAGCCGACGATGGAGCCGGCCGGATCGAGTGACGGGGTGACGTGCGCGAGCACCCAATAGTGCGCGCCGTCGGCGGCGAGGTTCACCACGTACGCGAAGATCTCCTTCTGGTGGGAGATGCGCTCCCACAGCAACTGGAACACACAGCGCGGCATTTCCGGGTGGCGGATCACGTTGTGCGGCTGACCGAGCACCTCCCGCTCGGTGAGTGCGGAGACCTCGAGAAACATGGCGTTCGCGTACGTGATGATGCCCTTGCGGTCGGTCTTGGTCACGATCAGCCGGTCCTCGTCGAACGTCCTCTCGACACCGGTGGGGGTGACCTTCGCTTCTCGCATGTTTCTCCGTTCGCCGAAGTACCCGTGTGACGGGCCATTCGGCGGGCCCCGGGCTCATATGACATCTCTGCCCTAGTTCCAGCCGAAGGTCCCGAACCGGACACCGGGGACCATTCACCCCGCAGGGGGTACGTGACGGTGCGCCCGTCGCGGCGCGCTGTCCGGCACGGCGAACGCGTCCTCCGGCGAGCAACACCGACTGTGCGGGAGGCCTAATCGGTCACCGGCGGATCCGCCGGATGGGCGCTCCCGCGACCGGGATCACCGGCGCCGTCGCCGGTGACGAGCGGGACGTGCCACCCCGCCTTGCCGGGCACGCCGAGAGACCACGGCCGCCAAGTGATCCGTTTACGGACCGAGACCACCACCGTGACGGGAGTGCTTCAGCGGCTGAAGCAGCTTCCGGTCCTGGTAACGCTTGCCGGGGAACACGGCAACCCTAGCTCCAGTTGACCCTTTATAAAGCAACTGCTTTAGTACGGGGATGGAGCACACAGTAGCGGAACAGCGCCTGGACGCCCTCTTCGCGGCGCTCAGCGACCGCACCCGGCGCGACATCGTCGTCCGGCTCAGCGCGGGCGACGCCACCGTCAAGGAGCTGGCCGAGCACTACACGATGACCATGCAGGCCGTGTCACAGCATCTCGGCGTGCTCGAACGATCCGGGCTGATCAGCCGCGGCCGCCACCGGCAGACCCGGCCGTGCCGGCTGGAACCCGCCGTCCTCGAGACCGCGGCCTCCTGGATCGAGGAGAGCCGGCGTACCTGGTCCGACCGGATGGACCGGCTGGAGACCCGCCTGGCCGAGCTGCGGGAGGGTGAGGCCCGGTGAGCGTCGACGAGCTCATCCACCAGCGGATCCTGCACGCGCCCCGCGAGCTGGTGTGGCGGTGCCTGACCGTGCCCTCCGAGCTGGCGCGCTTCTGGGGTCCCCGGGGAACGGTCACCCCGGCCGACGGCATCATCGTCGAGCTGCGCCCCGGCGGCCGCTTCGAGACCCTGATGATCGGTGCACACGGCAGCCACCGGATGGTCGCCGTGTTCACCGAGGTCGTCCCGCCCGAGCGGCTCGCCTGGGTGGAGCCGTTCAGCGGGATGCGGACCACCAGCACTCTCGGCGACCTGGGTGACGGCACTACCGAGGTCGTCATCCGCCAGCGGCACGTGCCCGAGGCGATGCGCACGCCCGAGGCCCGCGCCGGATTCCTCACCTCCCTCGACCGGCTCGAGGAGCATCTCGCCACGCACACCCGGGAAGACCGGTCATGACCGGCGCCCTGGTCGCGCACACGTACGAACGGCTCGCCGGCCTCCTCGCCGCCGCGCCGGAGCCGGTCTGGGACGCCCCGTCGCTGTGCGACGGGTGGCTGGTCCGTCATGTGATCGCCCATCTGACGATGCCGGTGTGGCTGACTCCGGAGCGGTTCGGAGCCGAGATGGCGGCCGCCGGCGGCGACTTCACCGTCCTCTCCGACACCGTGGCCGCCCGGGACGGCGCGCTGCCCACCGCCGACCTCCTCGGCCGGCTCCGGTCGCCGCGGCTGCACACGTGGCAGCCGCCGGGCGGTGGGGCGGCCGGCGCGCTGAGCCACGCCGTCATCCACTCCCTGGACGTGACCGTCGCCCTGGACCGGCCCGCCGTCGCTCCGGCCGAGGCGCGTGTCGCGGTGCTCGGCCTGCTCACCGCCGCCGGCGGCACGATGTTCGGAACGAACCTGAGTGGCGTCCGCCTCGAAGCCACCGACATCACCTGGGCATGGGGCACCGGGCGGCCCCTCCAGGCGGACAGTGGCGCCCTGGTGGCGCTTCTGAGCGGGCGTACCCTGCCCGACGGCCGCGCTCTGCCCCGCGCCTGACGGGCCGGCGCGGATGCGCCGGAGGCTCGCCGGCCGTTGTCGGCGAGCCTCCGGCGTCGATGCCGTCATGGCCACATCCGCCGGAGGCCCGGAGCCCGTGCCGGGCGATCCTGCCGCTGCCGTGCCCGTGCCCGGCGATCCCGCCACCGCCGGCCACCCTGCCACCGCCCGCCACCCTGCCGCTGCCCGGGGCGCGGCAGGTGTCCTGCCGCCGTGGCCATACACGAGTTCATCGGGGGCGGAGCGTCACGGGTCGCGGATGTGGCGCCTGTGCCGGGTGAGTCCGGGACGGGTTGAAAATGTGATATCACATTGCTACTGTCGAGACATCGTTACGGGGAAGGAGCCCTCCACATGACCAATCACCTCGACCTGCCCGCCCCGCAGGTTCGTGAGCACGCCGCCCGGGACGCCTCGGGCTGGCCGGTCCTCGGGCTGGCGCTGCTGGCCCTCCTCGCCGCCTTCGCCGCCTTCGTCACCGGCGTTCAGCAGGAGAGCGACGCGATGGTCGGCGTTCTGCTCGGCGTGGCGTTCCTGCTCGGGCTGGCCGGTCTGGCCGCGCTGGTCGGTCTCACGCCGGTCGCGCCGGGTGAGGCCCGTGTCGTCCAGCTTCTCGGCCGCTACACCGGGACGGTGCGCACCGACGGGCTCCGCTGGGTCAACCCGCTGACCGCCCGGCGCAAGATCTCCACCCGGATCCGCAACCACGAGACCGACGTGCTCAAGGTCAACGACGCCGACGGCAACCCGATCGAGATCGCGGCCGTCGTCGTCTGGCAGGTCGAGGACACCGCCCGCGCGGTGTTCGAGGTGGACGACTTCATCGAGTTCGTCGCGATCCAGGCGGAGACCGCGGTGCGGCACATCGCGAACAGTTACTCCTACGACTCCCACGACTCCACCCGGATGTCGCTGCGCGACAACGCCGACGAGATCACCGCCCGGCTTTCCGAGGAGATCGGGGTGCGGGTGGCGGCCGCCGGGGTGTCGATCATCGAGTCCCGGCTGACCCGCCTCGCCTACTCGCCGGAGATCGCCCACGCCATGCTCCGCCGTCAGCAGGCGAACGCGATCGTCGCCGCCCGCGCCCGGATCGTCGAGGGCGCCGTGGGCATGGTGGAGATGGCGCTGCTGCGCCTGGCCGAGAACGAGGTGGTCGACCTCGACGAGGAGCGCAAGGCCGCGATGGTCAGCAATCTGCTGGTCGTCCTGTGCGGCGACAGAGACGCTCAGCCCGTGGTCAACGCGGGAACCCTCTATTCCTGACCGCATGGCCACCGAGCGCAAGAAGCTGCTTCTCCGGCTCGACCCCGCCGTGCACGACGCGCTGGCGCGCTGGGCCGGCGACGAGCTTCGGAGCACGAACGCGCAGATCGAGTATCTGTTGCGCAAGGCCCTCGCCGACGCCGGCCGCCTGCCCGGTGGGGTCGGCCGGATGCGAGGGCCCGGCAGGCCTTCCGCCGCACCCGAGCCGGAGGAGGAATGACATGCACGTTCCCGGCAGCCTTCCACAATGCGTCTACCTGCTGGCCCACGACCCCGGCAAGGGCCGGGTCCGGTGGGGCACCGAGCTCGGCCTGATGCTCCGCGCGGCCGCTCTGGCCGACCTGTTCGCCTCCGGCCACCTCACCGACGAGCGTGGCCGTGCCGTCGCCGTCGAAGGCCGCCGTCCCTGCGACGATCCGGTTCTCGAGGCGCTCCGCCAGGAGGTCGCCGGGTCCAGGCCGCGCAGATGGCAGCACTGGATCGGTCATCGCCAGAGAGCCATGGTCAAGGCGGTGCGGGCCCAGCTCGGCGGCGACGGCTGGGTTCGCCTCCAGCCGTACCGGATTCTCGGGCTCTTTCCGGCGACCAGGGTGACGATCCGTGATCCCCGTGTCCGCAAGGCGCTTCTCGGCCGGGTCGGCGACGCCCTGAGGAAGCCCGTCGGCCGGGTCGACCCCGCCGACGCGGCGCTCGTGGCGGTGATCGCCGGGGGAGGTCTCGGTCTGGTCCTCGACCGCAAGGCGAGGCGTGCCCACAAGCGGCGGATCAAGGAGCTGACCGAGCTCAGCGGACCGGTCGGGGCCGCTCTGCGCGCCGCGATCCGGGAGGCGGCCCTGGGCGAGGGCGCCGTGTAGCCGCTATAGTGAAACTGCAAACGGCGTTCGCAGTTTTCGGGAGGGTGACCATGGAACAGAGCTGGACCGTGCGACGGGTGCCGGCGGCTGACGGAGCAGAGATCGTCCTGCACTCCGTCGGCGCCGGGCCGGACGTCGTCGTCGTGCACGGCGGCGGCGTCACCCTGGAGATGTACAGGCGCCTCGCCGTCCGGCTCGCCGACCGGTTCACCGTGCACCTCTACAACCGGCGCGGCCGGGCCGACGCCGCGGCCCGCGCCGAGCCCTACGACGGTGAGCAGGACATCGACGACCTCGCGGCGCTGCTCGCACACACCGGCGCCGGCAACGTGATCGGTCACAGCGGGGGCGGTTTCATCGCCCTGCGGGCCGCCGTGCGGCGGCTGCCGATCCGCCGGCTCGCGCTCTACGACCCGGCGGTCCAGGTCGACGGGATGACCCCGACCGCGTGGCTGCCCGCCGCGCGAGAGGCGGCGCTGGCCGGCGACGTCGCCCGCGCCATGGCGATCACCTCGGCCGGCATCAACACCCATCAGGCGGCGTCCCGCCTGCCGCTCGGCCTCCAGGTCGCCGTCTGCCGGCTGTTCCTGCGCACGTCCATCGGCCGGGCGATGGGCGAGCTGCTGCCGACCACCCTCGACGAGGCCGCCCTGATCCACCGCCACGACGGCCCGCCGCAGCAGTGGGCCGGCATCGACGCCGAGGTGCTGCTGGCCTGCGGCGCCGACGGGCCGTCCTACTACCGGCCGACCAACGAGGCGCTGGCCCGGGTCATGCCGCACGCCCGCACGCTGGTGGTGCCGCGCGCGGCACACGACGGTCTCAACCGGGCCCCGCAGCACCTGGTCGGCGCGCTGGCCGACTTCTTCGCGGCGCCGGTCGCCTCGGAGCCTACCGGCCCGTGACGGCGGCGGACGAAACCCTCACGCACGCTCACGGCGTACCGATAGGAACGGAAAGGACAGGCACGGATCTCGACCACCCGGGAGAGGCGAATCGATGAGCGTGGGGGCACGGCCGACGCCGGATCAGGTCACCGCCGGGCGCAATCCCGTGTCCGGGCTGCTCGCGGACCAGCGTGTCGGCACGAAGATCTACGTGTCGGTGCTGGCGGTCGCGCTCGCCGCGCTCGCCATCGGGGTGCTGTCGATCAACCGGATGAACAGCCTCAACCAGGACATCAAAAACATGAAGACCGCGCACGTGGACGCTCTCGTGCAGCTCAGCACGCTGCGCGGCGCCTCCAGCGACTCGTGGCAGAACGTGTTCGGGTGGGTGTCCGTCTCCGCCGCGCGGAAGCCCACCTCCCGTGCGCTGGTCCAGGACGCCGACGACGCGTTCGAGGCCGCGCTCGGCGCCTACCAGCGGCTGGCCGCCGGATCACCGGAGCGCACGGCCGCCGCGCAGCGGGTCGGCGACGCGTTCGCCTACTTCCGGAACCTGCGCGACGCGGTGCTGTTCCGGGAGGCGCCGCCCGCCGGGTTCGCGGTGCCCGCCGCCGACCAGATCGCCACCGTGTGGACCCGGACCCAGACCGAGTTCAAGGACGCCATCGCCGAGCTCCAGCGCACCGAGGACACCGAGTCCGCACAGGTGGCGGCGGCCGCCCAGAGCTCGTACGAGAGCGCCCGCAACCAGATGATCGCGTTCATGGCGATCGCGCTGGTCCTCGCCGTCGGCCTCGCCGCGTTCGTCCGCCGGGTCATCGTCCGGCAGCTCGGCAGCGTCTCCATGTCGCTGGCCGCCGTCGCCCGCGGCGATCTCACCGTGCCGGCGGAGGTCCAGGTCCGTGACGAGCTCGGCGGCATGGCGGTGGCCGTCAACACCGCCCGCGACGGGCTGCGCGACATGGTCGGGCACCTCACCAGCAGTTCCCAGATCCTGGGGCAGAGCACCCGGCGGCTCACCACCGCCACCGACCGGATCGGCGAGTCGGCACGGCAGGCCGCCGGCCGGGCCGACGCGGTCGCCGCCGCGGCCGGCACCGTCTCCTCCAACGTGCAGACCGTCGCCTCCGGCAGCGAGGAGATGGGCGTCTCCATCCGCGAGATCGCCGAGAGCGCCAACGAGGCGGCCCGGGTCGCCTCCGAGGCGGTGGGCGTCGCCGAGAACACCAACGCCACCGTCTCCAAACTGGGGGACTCCAGTGCGGAGATCGGCAACGTCGTCAAGACGATCACCGCGATCGCCGAGCAGACGAACCTGCTCGCTCTCAACGCCACCATCGAGGCGGCGCGCGCCGGCGAGATGGGCAAGGGCTTCGCCGTGGTGGCCAGCGAGGTGAAGGACCTCGCCCAGGAGACCGCGCGCGCCACCGACGACATCTCCCGCCGGGTGGAGGCCATCCAGTCGGACACCGCGAACGCGGTCGCCGCGATCGGCGAGATCTCGCAGATCATCGCGCGGATCAACGCCTACCAGCTGACCATCGCCTCGGCCGTCGAGGAACAGACCGCGACCACCGGCGAGATGAGCCGCAGCGTCAGCGACGCCGCGCAGGGCAGCACCGAGATCGCCGCTACGATCACCGGCGTCGCCACCGCGGCGCAGACGACCACGTCGTCACTGGCCGAGGCCGCCACCACCGCCCGGGAGCTGGCCGGCATCAGCGCCGAGCTGGAGCAGGTCATCGGGCGTTTCCGCATCTGATCCCGCGGTTCCCCGCACCCGGTTGGCCGGCCCGGCACACCTCGGGGGAGCTTTCCGCGTACCCCCGACAGTTCTTGATCTTCGGGCCGGCTCGCCCGCCCGGACGAGCTGATCGACCACCGGCGATTTCACGGATGTGTGACGAAATCATGGCATCGACGATGCAGAGACCCCCGAACGTCCCCTGGAGGTTTCATGCGCCGTCTTCTCGTCCTCGTCACCGCTCTGCTGACCGCGATCGCGCTGATCCCGGCGGCGCCCGCCGCGGCCGCACCCGGCACGCCGGTGATCTTCGTGCACGGTTACACCGGAAGCGCCTCGAACTGGACCACCGCGATGTCGGTGTTCCGGGCCGGCGGCTACGCGGGCAGCGAGCTGTTCGCGTACGAGTACAACTCCTACGGCAACAACATCACCAACGCCCAGGGGCTGGCCGGTTACGTCAGCCAGGTCCGGGCGCGCACCGGCGCGTCCCAGGTCGACATCGTGAACCACTCGATGGGCGGCCTGGTCAGCCTGTGGTACGTCAAGCAGCTGGGCGGCGCCCAGTACGTCCGGCGGCTCGCGTCGATCGCCGGCGCCAACCACGGCACCACCTACGCGGGCGCCTGCCTCGTCTACGTGACCTGCCAGCAGATGTATCCGGGATCCTCGTTCATCAACACGCTCAGCGCCGGCGACGAGACTCCGGGCAGCACCCGCTACGCAACGTGGTACTCGCCGTGTGACGGCATCATCATCCCCTACACCAGCACCGTCCTGAGTGGCGCCACCAACAACTACGTGGCCTGCGAGACCCACCTCGGCTTCCTGACCAGCACCACGACGCTCACCCAGATCAGGTCCTTCCTCGGAAGCTGACCCGGACGCGGCGAGCCGCGCGCCTTCTCCGGGCGCGCGGCTCGGGCAGGGGGAGACCTCTGACGGCGCCTCTCGTGCGGTCCGGCGACCGCCCGAAGGCGCCGTCCCGCTCGCCGGCGGCCGTGCCGGACGGGCCGTCGCCGTGATCACGTGGCGCGCAGCGGCTGTCGCGAATCGACGAAATGTCCGGGCAGTCCGGACCGAACCGGTGCGGGTGGACGGTATGCGCGAGGATGACACTTCCTAGTGAACCCGGCAATATGGCAGATTGATTCAGCATCGTCTCTGCCTGGAGGAAACCGCGCATGCCCGAAAGCTCGTCGTCCCCGGCTACCGGACCGCGGCTCGCCGTCACCGCGGCGCTCGCCGCCGGGATGGTCTGCCTGCCGGCCTCCGCTCAGGCCGCCGGGCCGGCGACGGGCCTGAGAGCGGCCGCGGCGCCGGCCGCCCTGTGTGACTCCGGCGCCACGAACGCGGCCGACCAGGCCGTCGCGGACCGGGTGCGCCCGGCGATGAACGGCCGCCGGCTCGGCCGGTCGGTGGCCGGACGGCACATCGCGTGCGCCCGCTTGATCATCCGCCATGTGCAGGAGCGTGGGCTGCCGCAGCGGGCGGCGGTGATCGCCGTGACCACCGCCATCACCGAGAGCACGCTGCACAACTACCTGTCCGCGGTCGACCACGACAGCCTCGGGCTGTTCCAGCAGCGGCCCTCGCAAGGCTGGGGCCGGCCCGGGCAGTTGACCGACGCCCGCTACTCGACGTGGGCGTTTCTCGACGCCATGCTGCGCAAATACCCGGGCGGCAAGTGGATGACCGGCGACATCGGAGCGATCTGCCAGCGCGTGCAGATCTCGGCCTTCCCGATGGCGTACGCACCGGAGGTGCACGACGCGCAGATCCTGGTGGCGGCGTTGTGGGCGCAGACCGCGGTCGGCCCGGCGCCGTCGGCGGTGAAGGCGGCGGCCGGCCCGTTCCAGCGGGCTCTGGTCACCGCGGGGACCGAGCTGGGCCCGCTCCAGGGCCATCACGACGTGCTGACCGCGGACTGGAGTGGTGACGGCCGCCCGGACCTGCTGGTCGTCAAGGGCGGCGGCACGGCCACCGGTAAGACCGACGTCTGGGTGATGGACGGGGCGACCAGTTTCGCGGCGCTGTCGGCGAACGTCGCCACCCCGCTCGGCCCCACCGACGCCCGCCATTCCTACCTCGCCGCCGACGTCACCGGCGACAAACGGGCCGACCTGCTGGTGGTGCAGAGGTCCGGCACCGCGAGCGGCCGTACCGAACTGCGGATCCTCGACGGATCGTCGGCGTTCCGGCGGCTCGCGTCGGAGACCGCCACCGCGTTGCCCGCCACCGACGACCGCCACCGGTTCGCCGCGGCCGACTTCAACGCCGACGGCAAGGTCGACCTCGTCATGGCGCAGACGTCCGGCACCGCCAGCGGAAAGGTCGAGGTGCAGGTCCTGGACGGCGCGACGGACTTCCAGCGGCCGGTGACACCGCCGATCACGACGACGGAGCCGGTGGGCGACGATCTCGAGGCGGCCGTGACCGACTGGAACGGTGACCGGCGCCCCGACCTCGTGCTGGTGCGGCCCGCCGGGACGGCCGGCAAGAAGACGGAGCTGCGGGTTCTCGACGGTGCGTCCGGCCTCGGCAAGCGGCTGGCGACGGCGGTCACCGCGGCGGGCGTCATCGACGACCGTCACGACCTCACCGTCACCGACTGGAACGCCGACGGGCGTCCCGACCTTGCGGTGATCCAGAAGACCGGGACGGCGAGCGGTCGTGCCGAGGTGCGCATTCTCGGCGGCTGACCGGGAACGGTCCCGGCCGCCTCGCCTCGCGGGGCCACCGATCTCAGCCCGGCGGGCGCGGCACGGGCCGGGCCCGGCAGCGAGCGCGCGCAGACGGGCGGGACGGTCCTGATCGGACGGGACGCGGTCACGCGTACCGGGAAATGAAAAATGCATCGAGCCAGGGAAATGTTTGCATGTGTGCGGTAGAACGGGCCGCATGCGGAGAACTCTGATCGCCGCGATGACGGCGAGCGCACTGCTGATGGGAGTGACGGCGCCCGCCTCGGCGGACCCGCCGAAACCCGCGCCGAGCGCGCTGCCACCCGGCTGGTCCCTCGGTGAACGGGGCCTGACCTGGACCAGTGAGCGGATGATCCCGCCGGGCGGCGCGGCGGTCGAGTTCTGGTCCGGCGACCGGCTGCTCGGCCGCGCCCGCGGCGGCTCGGACCTGCGCACGTTCGTCCTGCCCGGTGGTGCGGGCAGGCTCGACGACCTTCAGGTGCGGATCGGCGGCAAGCGGGTGGACGCGGCAGCGCCCCGGCAGCGCCGCACGGCCGGCACACCGGCGACCGCGCCGGAGCTGCCGGCCGCCCGCTTCGACCCGGGAACCCCGGGGCCGTACGCGACGACGACCGGCGAGTACACCCTGCCCGGCATCGCGTTGTCCACCTATCCGGAGCCCGTCGAGATGCGGGCCGTCGTGGTCGCGCCGAAGGGGGCGCCGGGCGAGCGGCCGCTCGCGCTGTTCCTGCACGGCAACCACTGGACCTGCTACATCGACGGCGACGAGGACACCCTGATCGTGCACTGGCCGTGCCCGGCGGGCACCCTGCCGGTGCCGAGCCACCGCGGCTACCTGCAGTCGCAGCGATTGCTGGCGTCGCAGGGCTACGTCACCGTGTCGATCTCGGCGAACGGCATCAACGCCCAGGCCGACGTGGACACCGACGGCGGCGCGCAGGCCCGTTCCTCGCTGATCCGCACCCATCTGGCGCGCTGGGCCGACTGGTCGGGCGGCGGCCGGGACCGCGCGCCCGCCGTCGTCCGGCAGGCGCCCCGGGCCGACATGTCGAAGGTGCTCCTGATGGGCCACTCGCGCGGCGGCGAAGGCGCCAACCGGGCCGCGCTGGACAGCCTCACCCCACCGCCCGCCGACCGGGACGACTACCGGGGCCGGGTGCGCTGGACGATCCGCGGGCTGTTCCTCGTCGGGCCGACCGCCTTCGGCCAGAACCCGCAACCCGACGTGCCGTCGGCGACGCTCCTGCCCGGCTGCGACGGCGACGTCTCCGACCTGCAGGGGCAGATGTACGTCGACGCCACCCGGGGGGTCAGCGCCGGCCGGGCGCTGCACAGCACGGTGTACATGATCGGCGCCAACCACAACTACTTCAACACCGAATGGACGCCGGGGCAGGCGGCCGGGCCGGCGTTCGACGACTTCTTCCTCGAGGACGATCCGCTGTGCACGGCGGGGCTCTCCCCGGCCCGGCTCACCGCCGGGCAGCAGCAGACGGCCGGCGCCACGTACCTGGCCGCCGCGGCGCGGCTGTTCGTGGCCGGCGACGACCGGGCCCGGCCGCTGTTGGACGGCACCGGGGTGCGGGCGCCCTCGGCCGGGCCGGCTCGGGTGTTCACCCATGCGATCGGCGCGAACCGCGACGCGGTGATCATTCCGGATCCGAGCCTCGGCGTGCGGCGGGCCCGGCTCTGTGAGCAGGCGCCCGCCGAACCCGCGGACGGCTGCATCGACAACGGCAAGTGGGCGTCCGGGTCGCCGCACTTCGTTCCGCTCGCCGTCCCGGAACCCGGCCGGTACGCGGTCGCGCTCGACGACGGCGCCACTCTGACCCCGGCGAAGGCTCAGCCGGTCGCCGGATCGCAGGCTCTGGCGATGCGCCTGATCGTGCCGCCCAACGCGCCGGCCACCCCGTTCACCGTCGCGGTCACCGACGACCGGGGCCGCCGCACCGAGCTCGGGACCGCCACGATCAGCGGCTTGCCCGGCAGCGACGACACGTGGTCGTACTGGGCGCAGGAGGTCCGGCTGCCCCTGCCGCCGGCCGTGCGTGCCGTCGCGAGCCTGGAGATCACGCCCGGCGGTGACGGCCCCGCCTGGCTGATCGACGCGTGGGCCTGGAGTCCCGGCACGCCGGCGCCGCGCCCCGCCGGCCTCGACCGCGTGGACGTCGGCGATCTGACCGTCGACGAGGGCGACTCCGGCCCCACCACCTACACGGTGCCGGTACTGATCCGCGGCGGCGAGGCGGCCCGGATCCGGCTGTTCCTCACCGACTCCCGCACCGACGAGACGACGAGCTGGGTGGCCGACATCAAGCCCGGCACCACACGGATCCCGGTGCCGATCGCGGTGGCCGGCAACACCACGTACGGCGGCGACCGCCGGTACACGCTGGCTGCGAAGGCGATCACCGACGCGGTGGTCGGCGACTACGACGGCGGCGTCCTCGTCCGCGAGGACGAGCCGATCCCGGAGGTCACCTTCACCCCGCCGACCGCCACCGCGACCGAGGGCGTGCCGCTCGCGTGGACGGTCACCCTGTCCGCGCCGGCCGACGGCGAGCTGACCCTGGGGCTCATCGCACGCGAGCCGGAGACCGGGCCGGAGCTGTCCTCCACCGACGTCGACCCGGCCTGGTTCACCGAGATCACCGGCAGGGACCCGGAACCGTCCCGGCCGCTGTCCGCCGGCGGCGTCGTCCGGTTCCTGACGATCGATCCGGGCACGACGACCCTGGAGGTGACCGTTCCGACGATCACCGACGCGACGGCCGAGGGCGCCGAGCACCTCACGTTCGACACCTACCTCTACCCGCCCGACGCCTGGTTCCCGGAGGTCCTGCCCCCGATCCACGGCACGGTCACCGATTAGGCCGCCCGGCCCCTGTCCCGCGGGTTCCGCGGGCAGGGGCCGGCTCACCGGTGCTTTTCCGGTCGCCAGCCGTTAATCAGAAGGACACAGCATTGACACATGCAAGTTTGTTAAGCATTCTCTGAGAGCGCTCTCTCCATACCGGAGACGCCGCCCTCATCCCCAGGAGTCCTCAATGTCCCCACGATCCAAGGTGCTGAGCGCCCTCGCCGCGCTCCTGGCCGCGATACCGATCGGGGTGGCCGTCGCCGCTCCCGCCGCCCAGGCGGCCGGCCCCGCACTGCTGCCGTTCACCGTCACCAACAGCACCGGCCGCGGCGACGCCACCTACCTCTACCTGATCGGCGTGAACCTCACCACCGGCCGGCTCGGCTACGTCACCGGCGGCGGAACGTTCACCAACTGGCCGGCCGGCTCCCTGCCGCCGTCACCCGCGCCGGACGTCGCCATCGGCGGACCCGGCAACGGCGGCAGCACCACCATCCAGCTGCCGCGCAACTTCTCCGGCCGGCTCTACATGTCCCTCGGCCAGAAGCTGAAGTTCTTCCTCACCCCGGACGGGCTGGTCCAGCCGGCGCCGTGGGCGTCCGGCGACCCCAACCACGACATCCTCTTCGACTGGAGCGAGTTCACCTACAACGACGCCGGGCTGTGGCTCAACAGCTCGCAGGTGGACATGTTCGCCGTGCCGCACGCGGTCACCGTCTCCGGCAGCGACGGCACGAAGACCACCGGCACGGTCGTCGCCAACGGGCGGCAGAACATCATCGACCAGATCAAGGCCCAGCCCGGCTGGGCGAACACGGTGGTCACCCGCTCCGACGGGACCGTGCTGCGGGTGCTCGCCCCCGGCAAGGCCGCCGACGCCGGGCTGTTCAGCGGCACCTACCTCGACTCGTACATCAACGCCGCCTGGAACGCCTACACCGGCCGGACGCTGACCGTCGTACCGTTCGGCGACCAGCCCAACACCAGGTACTTCGGCCGGACCTCCGGCAACACCATGGTCTTCACCAACGGGTCCGGCGCGCAGGTCGCCACCTTCAACAAGCCGACCAGCGCCCACGTGTGGGGCTGCGACGGCAACCTCCACGCCCCCAACGACCTCGTCGTCGGACCGATCGCGCGCACCCTCTGCGCGGCGCTCAACCGCGGCACCCTCGGCACGATCGACACCCAACCCGGGGGTACGCCCACCGACTTCTACAAGAGCAACCCCACCAACCAGTACGCGCGGATCATCCACGCGAACATGGCCGACGGGAAGGCGTACGCGTTCGCCTTCGACGACGTGCAGGCCCAGGAGTCGCTGGTCTACTCCAGCAACCCCACCTCGGCGGGCGTCACCCTCTCCCCGTTCACCGGCGGCGGTGGCGGTGGATCGGTGACCGGGTACGCGGTGACCGGCCCCGGCGGCAAGTGTGTCGACGTCGCAGGTGACGACACCGGTGGCAACGGGGCCGCCGTACAGCTGTGGGACTGCCAGGCCGGCGCCAAGGACCAGCACTGGACCCTCAGGAACGGCACCCTGCAGACTCTGGGCCGCTGCCTCGACGTCACCGGCAACAGCACCGCCGGCGGCAGCAGACTCCAGCTCTGGGACTGCAACGGCGCCGGCGGCCAGCAGTGGGTCACCCGGGCCGACGGCACCCTGCGCAACCCGCAGTCCGGCCGGTGCGCCGACTCGCCGTCCGGCAGCACGGCCAACGGCGCCCGGCTCCAGATCTGGGACTGCAACGCGTCCGGGGCGCAGAGGTTCGCCTACAACGCGGGCGCCACCAACCTGACCGCGCCCGGCGGCAAATGCGTCGACGTCGCAGGTGACGACACCGGTGGCGACGGCGCGGCCGTACAGCTCTGGGACTGCCAGCTCACCGCCCGCGACCAGCACTGGGCCTGGACCGGGCAGTCCCTGACCACCCTCGGCCGGTGCCTCGACGTCGCCGGTGGCGGCACCGCCAACGGCGCCCAGCTCCAGCTGCACGACTGCACCGGCAACCCGGCGCAGACGTGGGTGCTCAACAGCAACGGCACGATCAGCAACCCGCAGTCCGGCCGCTGCGTCGACGCGACGTCCGGCAACACCGCCAACGGCGTACGCCTGCAGATCTGGGACTGCAACGGCACCGCCGCCCAGAAATTCGCCAAGGCCTGACCAGCGCGCAGCGGCCGGGTCGTGTGCGGTCGGCCGTCAGCGCTGTCTCACGCACGTCGAGACAGCGCTGACGGCCGGCCCGGAGTGGATCGCTTCGCGGAGGCGGGGTCAGTAGATCTTGAGCCGGACGCGCCCGGCCGCGGTGGGGTGCGGCGCCGGGCCGAGCACGGCATCTCGCCGCGCCGCACGACGGGCGCCGGGCCGCGGGACCGCGCCGGTCAGGTGGGCCAGGGCAGATCGGTCTCGACCGGCTCGGTGTAGTCGACGTCCGGGACGTCGAAGCCGTACAGGCTACGGAACTGGGTGCGGAACCACTCGACGTCGGCGTGCTCGCCGATCGTCGCCGAGGTCACCGCCTCCCAGCGTTCGGTGACGGCGGCCTGCACCGCGGGGTCGAGCTCCCAGCGATCCAGGCGGATGCGGCCCTGCTCGTCGAGGTCCAGCGGGCGGGCGCCGGTCAACTGCTCCCACAGCTGCACCGACTGCTCGACCGGCGACTGCATCCGGTCGCCGAGGACGGCCCGCAGGAGCCCCACATACAGCGCGAGGCCGGGGATCGCGGTCGACGCCTGCGTCACGGCGACGCCGTTGACCGAGGTGAACGCCTGCCCCGACCACGGCGCCAGCCGGTCGGTCAGGCCGGCGGCGGTCGCCTCGAGGTGCGCCTTCGCGGCGCCGATGGAGCCGTCCCGGTAGATGGCCGCGGTCAGCGCCGATCCGATGTACGACAGGGCGACGGTGCGGAAGCCGTCGTTGACCAGGCCCCGCTCGGCGAGCGCGCCGATCCACAACGCCCAGTCGTCGCCGCCCATCACCCGGACCGTCGCCTCGGCCTCGGCCTCGCTCGCCGGCTCCGCGATCACCTCGCGCAGGGCGGCCGTGCCGTCGGCGTCGAACTCCATGCTCCGGGTACGGTGTGCCGCGCCGAGCGGCTTGATCACCGACTGGTGGGTGACCCCGGTGGCGGGGTCGGTGCGCCGCGGCGCCGCCACGCTGTAGACGAGATGGTCGACGCCGCCGAACCGCTCCGCGATCAGGTCGAGGACCTCGGCCTTCGTCGCCTCGGCGAAGGCGTCCCCGTTGACGAACGTGAAGTCGCCGCCCGCCTCGGCGACCATCGACGCCGTCGCGATCGTCCTGTACCACCCGGCGGTCGCGGTCCGCCGTCCGGCGGGCCGCTCGAAACCGATGCCGACGCCGCGGATGCCGTGCCGGGCCAGCCCCACGATGGTGGCGGCCAGGCCGTAGCCGGCGCTCGAACCGACCACCAGCGCCACCGGCCCCTTGCCCGGTCCGGCGGCGTCACCGCCCGCCTCCGCGCGCATCCGCGCGACGGTGGCGAAACAACCGGCCGGATGGGAGTCGAGGAGCAGGAAACCCCGCCCGGTGGGATTCACGACACGTTCGGACACGGACAGCGCCTCCAGGTCAGCGAGTCCCCCACTCTACTCGCGACAGAGGCCTCAGCCGCCAGATCCGCGGCGGTCTGCGCGTCACGCGGGCCCGGGCGACGGCGGAATCGATCAACGAGTCCGAGGGCGCCTCATGGTCACGGCCCGTGGTGCACAATCGCGCCGTGACACTCATGCGGGGCCGGGCGGGACTGATTCTGGGCATTGCGCTGCTGCTCGCCGCGGTCGGGGGCGTGGCCGGGCTGCGCCGGTGGCAGAACCGGCCTCCCTACGGGCCGGAGGCGCTCGGCGCGCGGGCCACGCTGGAACTCGTCGACCAGGCGACCGCGAACGCCGCGCTCGCGCCGGTCGACGCCGAGTTCGCGAACGACGAGGGCGACCAGATCCTCCTGGGCCGGGTCACCTGGACCCGGCCGCCCGAGGCGCGGGACGGCACCTCGCTCCGGATCGTCCTGCTCGACAAACGCCGCCACCTGATGCCCGGCTTCATCGCCGTCGCCTCGGCCGACCCCGACCACGTCAACACCGGGTCGGACGGGGCGCTGATCACCGCCGAGGAGCGCTACCCGTGGCTGCGGGGCGCCGGCATGGGCTCGACCGGGGGCGCGGGCACCGCCGTCACCGTGTCGTCGATGGACGCGTCGCCGGTGACCTTCCAGACCGTGCTGCACGCGGTGGAGACGGGGACACCGGCGGAGCAGATGGTCGCCACGGCGCCGGTCGCCGTACCGGATCTGCTCGTCGCCCTGATCTGTGTCGGACCCGATGGGCAGGTCTACTGGGCGCAGCGGCTGCTCAACTAGCCTGCGTTTCCCGTGCGCGGAACGCCGCGCACGGGAGACGCCCGGGGCCGGACCCGCCGTTCGCCGCCGAGCGGCGCGGGTAGGGTCCGATCATGGACGTGATCGTGGTCGGCGCCGGTGTCGCCGGGCTCTCCTGCGCTCGGGCGCTCACCGACGGCGGGGCCCGGGTCCGCGTCGTGGAACGGGGCCGGGTGGCCGGCGGGCGGCTGGCCAGCAGACGCTACGACGGCCGTTACGCGGACATCGGCGCGGCCTACCTCGTCGCCGACGATCCGGCGTTCACGGCGCAGGTCGGGTCCTGGCGGTCGCGCGGGCTCGCCCGGCCGTGGACCGACACGCTGCGGATCTACCCGGGCGGTGACCGGACCACCGGGCCGGTGCGGTGGGCGGCCCCCGGCGGGCTGCGCTCGCTCGCCGCCGACCTCGCCGACGGGCTCGACGTGCGGTTGTCGGCCCCGCTCGGCGCCGTCCCGCAGGACGCGGACGCCGTCGTCCTGGCCATGCCCGGCCCGCAGGCGCTGCGCCTGTCACCGCCGCCGGAGATCGTGGCCGCCGCGTCCGCGCAGGTGTGGCGGCCGGTGATCGCGGCCGTCCTCAGTTACCCGGAGCGGGAGTGGGGTGACCTGAGCGGCGCCTTCGTCAACGACCATCCGTACCTCGCCACCGTCTGCGACGACGGCGACCGGCGCGGCGACGGGGCCCCGGTGCTGGTCGCGCACTCGACCGCCGCGCTGGCCGCCCGGCACCTGGACGATCCCGAGAGCGCCGGGCCGATCCTCGCCGGGGCCGTCGGCGAGCTGCTCGGCCTCTCCGGGCGGCCGGAGGTGCGGGTGCACCGGTGGACCTTCGCCCGGCCGGAGCCCGTCGACGGCCCGTACGCCACCGACGGCCGGGTCTGGCTCTGCGGCGACGCCTTCGGCCGCCCACGGGTGCAGACCGCCTGGCTCTCCGGCCGGGCGGTGGCTCACGCGCTGCTCGCCTGACGCCGTGTGACGGCCGGGCCGGCCGGGTCGCGGACCGGGTGCCCAGGACGACGGCGGTGCCCCGATACCGCCGTCCCGCTCCGGCGGGCCGGTACCGGTCCTTTACCGTCGTCGTGACAGGCGCCTGATGCGGAGCACCGCCGCGCGGAGCCGGTCACGTGCCGGGTGATGGGCGAGCACCGGGGCGTCCGGCATCGCCGAGCCGGAGTCGCGTCGTGCGAGCTGCATGCTGATCACTACCGCTGACATGTCCATGAGTCCTCCTCAGTGGTCCGTTACCGTTCACGTTAACGGTAACGGGATCGATTCGCACGCGTATCACCCGGCTGACCAGGAGGGCTACGATGCATTCACCGTGGAAAACGACAGCCCGGGCAGCGCGCCCGACACCAACCGACGCGTGACCCTGCGGGACGTGGCGCGACTGGCCGGCGTCTCGCACCAGACCGTGTCGCGGGCGATCAACGACAAGGGTGAGATCGACCCGGAGACCCGCCGCCGGGTCCTCGAAGTGGTCCAGCGGCTGCGCTACCGGCCCTCCCGGCACGCCCGCGGCCTGGTCCGCCCGGACACCATCACGATCGGGCTGGTGGTGGCCGATGTCGTCAACCCGTTCTTCCCCGAGCTGATCGCCGGAGTGATCGGCGCCGCCGACCAGCGCGGCTGGAAGGTGCTGATCAGCACCACACAGGACGATCCAGGCCGCGAGCCCGAGCTGCTGCGCTCCCTCGCCGGCCAGGTCGACGCCCTGATCGGCTATCTGTACGCGCCGGACGCGGAGATCGCCGCCGCGGTCGAAGGCCTGCCCCTGGTCGTCATGAACCGGTCCACCCGGCACACCCGGTTCAGCGTCGTCGAGGTCGACGTGCGCACCGGGGTGCGGGCCGCCGTCGACCATCTGATCGGCCGGGGGCACCGCCGGATCGGCATGATCGATTGCCCGGTGCCCGATCCGGCCCGCCGGGAGGCGCTGCTGGAGGCCGCCGCCGCCCACGGCGTGCCGATCGCCGCGGACGCGATCGTCACGGTCGATCAGACCCGCTCCGGCGGCGAGGCCGGGCTCGCCCGGCTTCGCGAGACCCGCCCCGACATCACCGCGATCCTCGCCTTCAACGACATGGTGGCGATGGGCGCCCACCGTGCCGCCCGCCGTCTCGGCCTCAGCATGCCCGGCGACGTGGCCCTGGTCGGCTTCGACGGCCTCAGTTTCGGCGAGCTCCTCGACCCGCCGCTGACCACCGTCGACATCGACAAGCGCGGCATGGGTGAGCTGGCCGTCGCCCAGGCCGCACGGCTCCTGGCGGGCGAGACCCCGCCCGCCGCGATGGCCCCCACCGCGCTGCTGGTCCGCGGCTCGGCCTGAGCCGCCACGCGCGCTCGGCGGCCGGGGCCACCGTGGCGGTCGGCCGAGGCGTTCCGGCTGGCTGTGCCGGTGCCGTTTCGCGCGTCCTGAGGCGGCTCTGGCGGCCGGCTGAAGGGTTTCGGCAGGCTGGTGGGGCTGTCCCAGTGGGTGTGGCTGCATCCGCAGCGAGCGTCGATCCAGCCCTTTCTGGTACGCGGAACCCCGTCCACATCCACTGGACCGTCCCGCTCCGACGGCGCGGCCGCCCGCCTGCTCCCGCCCGTGCCGCGACCGCCGGGCTGAGCTCGGTGGCCGGCCGGCCGGGCCCGGCCGGTTGTCACCCGCCGTGCTGCCGGTGGTGGCTGTGCCGTGGCCGGGGAGGGCGACCGGCCGGTTCGGCCCGGGCGGGAGCCGGCACCGTACCGAAACGATGACGAACACGCTCCTAGTCATTGCCGTGTGTCGATGGTATGAACTTTGCATGAACCTGGGAGCGCTCCCACACGGGGCTACGCAACTACTCAGAGCCGCCGTCGTGACGGCCGCCGCCGCCGTCCTGGTGACGGTCGGCGTGACGGCCGCCCGCGCCGCCGCGGACACCGCGGTCGCCACCGGCTACTCGCACACCTGTGCCGTCAAGTCCGACGGCGGGTTGTGGTGCTGGGGCGGCAACGGCCGTGGCCAGCTCGGCGACGGCACCACCACCGCCCGCGCCACCCCGGCGCGTGTCGGCACCGCCTCCGACTGGGCCGGCATCGACGCCGGGCCCTCCTACAACTGCGCCCTGCGCACCGACGGCAGCCTCTGGTGCTGGGGCAACAACCTGCGCGGCCAGCTCGGCGACGGCACCACCACCAACCGCGCCACCCCGGTACGCGTCGGCGCCGCCTCCGACTGGGCCACCGTCAGCGCCGGCGACAGTCACGCCTGCGGTGTGCGTACCGGCGGCACCCTGTGGTGCTGGGGCTTCAACCGGCTCGGCCAGCTCGGCACCGGCACCAACTACTACGAGACCGCGCCGGTGCAGGTCGGCACCGCAACCACCTGGGCGAACGTCACCGCCGGGTACGGGCACACCTGCGCCACCCGTACCGACGGCGGCCTGTGGTGCTGGGGTGACGGCACCACCGGCCAGCTCGGCATCGGTGTGCTGAGCTACCGCACCACCCCGGAGCGGGTCGGCACCGAGACCACCTGGGCCGAGGTCTCCGCCGGCTACGGCTTCACCTGCGGCACCCGGACCGACGGCACGCTGTGGTGCTGGGGCGAGAACGGCTACGGCCAGCTCGGCGCGACCGGGGCCTACCAGACCACGCCCACCCGGGTCGGCACGGACAGCACCTGGAAGCGGGTCGCCGCCGGCGACAGCACGGCCTGCGCCGACCGTGCCGACGGCAGCCTGTGGTGCTGGGGCAACAACGCGTCCGGCCAGCTGGGCGACAGCACCACCACCCACCGCTCCGCGCCCACCCGGGTCGGCACCGCCACCACCTGGAGCAGCGACGTCGCCGTCAACTACCACGCGTGCGCGGTCCGTACCGACGCGAGCCTGTGGTGCTGGGGCGGCAACGGCAGCGGCCAGCTCGGCGACGGCACCACCACCCAGCGCGGAACTCCGGCGCAGGTGACCCTGTAGGTCAGCGCAACCGGGAGCGGAACTCGGCGAGGGTGAGGATCGCCGCGTTCCGCTCCTCGACCGGGAACACCGCGATGTCGGCGTCGTCCTCCTCGAGCTGCGGCAGCCACTGGGTCACGAACGCCTTCACCGGGATCCGGATGGCGTGCTCCCCGTCGACCTCGCCCTCGTTCTCCAGGCGGGCGACCGTCGCGAACGGCCAGATCGGCAGCAGGTTGCGCCGCCGGGCGTCCTCGGTGAACAGGATGTCGCCCTCGTCGCCCCACACCCACACCGCGCCCCGCTCGGCGATGGCCTCGAACGTCGTGGCCACCCGCGCCGCCTCGTCCAGCCCGCGCAGCCGCTCCGCCTCACGGTGTGAGATGTCATCCGATGCCACGTGATCTCCGATTTCCGGTCGTTCGGCTTCCCGGGCGATGCTATCGGCCCGGCTGCGGCGTCATCGGCAGGAGGTGGCGCCACCCAGCGCGCCGACCAGGCCGGCCGCGGTCCCGGCGTGTTTCGCGTACGCCTCCGGGAAGGCCGACACCTGCACCGCCTGGGCCGCCTCGGTGAGCCGCATCCGCTGCCAGCCGTCGATCGTCAGCAGCTTGTCGTAGAACTTCCCGGTCTGGTACGCCGGATCGGTCAGCTGCCGGCGCGTACCCCACCCCTGGCTGGGCCGCTGCTGGAAGAGGCCGATCGAGTCGCGGTCGCCACCACGCAGGTTGCGCAGGCCGGACTCCTGCAGCGCCGTCGCCACCGCGATCACCACCGCCTCGTCCGGCACCCGCCGTGCGCCGCCGATCTCGACGATGAGGCGCGCGTTCGCGATCTGCTCGTCACTCCAGCCGCTGAGCGCCGGCGACGGGGCGGGGGAGGGGGCGCAGTTCTCGTCGGCGCGCACCAGCGGGCTGATCAGAAAGGCGGCGATCACGGCGACCGCGGTCACGAACAACGTACGCACGACGCGGAAGGGTACCTGTCGATCTCTGAACGGATCATCCCGGCCGCCGGCCGCTAACGCGTGATCGTGGCCAGCGGGCGCGGCCGAAGGAACCAGTCGGCGTCCAGCCGTACCCCGGTGATCGACTCCATGGTCGCCATCGCGGTCGGCCAGTCCGCGTCCGCGCCCCGGGCGTCCTCGAGGGCGTCCAGGTCGTGCAGGGCTCCGAGGTGACCGTCGAGAGCGTCCGGGTCGGCGCCCCACCGCCGGCCCGGATCGAGCGTGTCCAGTTCGGTGATCACCACGTCGTCGGCGACGTGGATCAGCCGGTTGTAGTTGTTGATCATCCAGAGCACCTGGTGCACGGTCCCGCCACTGCTCAGCCGGCGCAGCTTCTCCTCCTCCTGACCGGCGTCGCTGGGACCGACCAGGACGACGGCGTCGCCACGCTGCTCGACGAAGACCTGATCGTCCTGCCACCCCAGGTCTGCGGGGCACGCCGTCGTCATCGCCGCCGGATCACCACCGATCAGGCGCACCACCGCGTCGACGGTGTGCGGGCGCACCACCGTCCAGCACAGCGACTCTCCGACGATCCACTCACTGCCGTCCAGCCGCGCGAACAACTCCATGTAGTGCCCGATCAGCGCGGACTCCGGACCCGCCATGCCTTCCCCCTGAGATTCGGCAGCGCAGCGACCGTACCGTGCCGTGGTCTCCCGGTGGGCCCGACGCTGACACGACGACCCGGACCGGGGCGGACGGCCGGCGTCTGCTTTGCTGGCGAACATGCAGAGCACAACCGAGTTCGACCGGTTCGGACCATGGATCGACGAGGTCGAGACCGTCGACGACCTGCCCCGCCTCTTCCGGGACTCCGGCGTCGAACCGCGATCTCACCGGCTCGTGCTCAAGGTGCCGCGCGACATCGAGCGCCGCGACGCCAACCCCCACATGCATCTGTACGACTACCTGATCGCGGTCGGCGACGAGGTCCTCACGGTGCTCATCCGGAACGGGGACACCTACGGGACGGCGCGTATCCCGTACGACCGGATCGGCGCCATCCAGAACAGCGTGCGACTGCTCGACGGCCGTCTCACGATCCGCACGCTGGACGGGCCGTCGCTGACCGTCACCTACAACGGGGCGTCCGGCGGCCCGGTGCGCGACCTGATCCAGGTGCTGCGCGAGGCGTACCTGCCGGTGGTGCCGCCCGCACCGGACGACCCCTACCGTCCCGAGCTCCACCTGGGTCCCGAGGACACCGGCCTGCTCACCGACTACCGGCGGCTGATCGACCGGGAGCCGGGGATGCGGCTGCTCAACGTCTCCGCACGCCAGCACCTGCGCCACCGGATGCGGCTGGTGGTCATGCACCCGTCGATCCTGGTGGGCGACGACCGCGAATGGCAGATCATCCACCGGCGGGACTGGTTCACCGGCCCCGGCGACGACCTCTCGCTGGCCCGCACCATCCTGCCCCGGGCGCGGATCGACGCGCTCCGGGTGCGCCCGCACGAACACCACCGGCACGTGGACGTCGTCACCGTGCTGGCCGGCGCCATGACCCTGGAGTTTCCGGTGGTGCCCGGACCGTTCAGCGAAGCCCTCGTGCAGCCGATGAGGTAACCGTGCAGAGGTGGCGGCTGACCAGGACACTCGCGGCGTCTGTCGGCGTGGCCGTGATCGCGTGGGTGTGGTTCCTCGCCGGGCTGACCCGGCCGACGCCGCCGATTGCCGGGTGGGCCCTGCTGCTGTTCGCCGTGCCGATCGCGATCCACCTCTCGTGGCGGGCCGGCGCGGCGGACCGGACCTTCTGGCGCTACGTCTCGGCCGGGATGGCCGGGCTGGGTCTCGGCTCGGCCGCCGCGGCCCGCGACTTCTACAGCGGCGATCAGGCCGGCCAGCACATCGGTGGCCTCACCGCGATGCTGTACGTGGCGAGCCTGCTCGCCATCATGCTGGGCCTGCTGCTGATCCCCGGAGCCCAGCGGTCGCGGATGGAGTGGATCCGGTTCGTCCTGGACGTAGCCACCATGGTCGTCACGGTGCTCGTCTTCGGCTGGCATCTGGTCCTGCCACGCTGGGAGGGCTGGACCGAGGGCAGCGCGGCCGGCACCGGCGCGCTGGTGGTCGTGGTCACCGCCGCCCTGATCGGCATGCTCGCCTTCGTCAAGGTGTCGTTCACCGGCACCGGGCCGATCGACCGCCGCGCCCTGCACATCCTGGCGCTGGCCGGGGCGGCCGGCGCGATCGGCGGGGCGATGGCGCCGCTGCTGGCCGAGCGGCCTCACCTGAACACCAGCCACGCGCTGCTGCCCACCACCTCTCTGCTGGTCTGTCTCGCGGCGGACCGGCAACTGCGGGCGGCCCGGACCGCCGTGCCGGCGTCCCGGCCGCTGTCCCGGCGGCCCAGCGTCATGCCGTACACCGCCGTCCTGGCCACCGGCGCGCTGCTGCTGGCCGGCGCGGCGAACGGCGCCGACGACCTGATGGCCATCGCCGCCGGCTCGATCGTCGTCACCCTGCTCGTGGCGACGCGGCAGGTCCTGGCGCTGCGGGACAACGCCCGGCTGCTCGACGACCTGGACGCCCGCCAGCGGGAGCTGTCCTACCGGGCGACCCACGACGAGCTGACCGGACTGGTGAACCGGACCACGCTGACCGCCGAGATCGCCGCCGCCCTCGACGACGGCCGGACCGGGGTGACCGTCGCGCTGATCGACCTGGACGACTTCAAGGAGATCAACGACGACCTGGGGCACGCGGTCGGTGACGCGCTGCTCGTGGCCGTCGCCGACCGCATCACCGAACAGCTGGCGGACGGGTGCGTGGCGGCCCGCCCCGGCGGCGACGAGTACGCGCTGCTGCTGCGCGGCGACCACACGGCCATCCTGACGGCGATCGCCGCGAACCTGCGCCGGCCGCTGCACGCCGACGGCCACGAACTGGTCGTCGAGGCGAGCATCGGGTTCGTCCCGGCGCAACCCGGCGACACCGCCGAGGAGTTGCTGCGCCGCGCCGACCTGGCCATGTACGAGGCGAAGAGCCAGGGCAAGGGCCGGTACGTCACCTACGACCGGCGGATGGACCAGCGGACCGCGGAGCAGTCCCGCCTCGCCGCCGACCTGCGCGGCGCCCTCGACACCGACCAGCTGCACCTGCTCTACCAGCCGATCGTGGCGATGCCCGGCGGCGAGCTGTTCGGCGTGGAGGCGCTGGTCCGCTGGACCCACCCGGAACGCGGGCCCGTCGGCCCCAACGTGTTCATCCCGGCCGCCGAACGGACCGGGCTGATCGTGCCGCTCGGCGCGTGGATCCTCGAGGAGGCGTGCCGGCAGGCCGTCCGGTGGCGCGACGAACTGGACGCGGCGGCTCCGCGTACCGTCTCGGTCAACGTCTCGGCCCGGCAGTTGCGCGAGGCCGGGTTCGCGGGCGAGGTCGCCGCCGTGCTCAGGCGTACCGGCCTGCCGCCGCACGTGCTCACCGTCGAGGTCACCGAGACGGCGGTGTTCGACGGCGGCACGGCCCTCGGCGAGCTCCAGGCCATCGCCGCGCTCGGCGTGAAGATCGCGCTCGACGACTTCGGCACCGGGCACTCGTCGCTCGGCCTGCTGCGCACCTGCCCCGCCGACATCCTCAAGGTCGACAAATCGTTCGTCGACGACGTCACCGAGGACGGACAGCCGGCCGTCATCGTGGCCGCGCTCATCGGCATCTGCCAGGGCATGGGGCTGCGCGCCGTCGCCGAGGGGGTGGAGACCGCCGAACAGGCGGCCGAACTGCACCGTCTGGGCTACCGGTACGCGCAGGGCTACCTGTACGGCCGTCCCATGCCCGCCGACGGGATCGCCACCTACCGTCCGGCGTACGCCGCCGTCGCGGCTTAGACGCCCGCCCCGGTCACGTGCCGACCAGCGCCTGATGGACGGCGGTGAGCAGCTCGGCCCGCGTGAACGGCTTCTCCAGGAGCGCCACATCACCGTCGTGGGCGCCCTGCGTGTCCAGCAACGGGGTCGAGTAACCGGACATGTAGAGCACTTTGATGTCGTTTCCGGCGGCGGTCACCTCCTCGGCCAGAGCGGTGCCCAGCATCTGCGGCATCACCACGTCGGTGAGCAGCAGGTCGACCTCGCCGGGATGGTCCGCGACCCAGCGGAGGGCGGCGTCGGCGCCGTCCGGATCGAGAACCCGGTAACCGTCGGCCGACAGCATCCGCTGACAGATCTGCCGCAGAGACGGCTCGTCCTCGACGAGCAGGATGGTCTCGCCGTGCCCGCGCAGGTCGGCGTCCTCCGGCTCGCCGCCCGTCGACGCGGGGCGCCGGGAGGTGACCGGGAGGAGCACGTCGATGTGGGTTCCCCGGCCCGGCTCGGAGTCGATGGCGACCGTGCCGCCGGCGCCGGTGACGATGCCGTACACCATCGCCAGCCCCAGCCCGGTGCCCTTTCCCACCGGCTTGGTGGTGAAGAACGGCTCGAAGACGCGCTCGATGACCTCCGGCGGCATGCCGGTGCCGGTGTCGCTCACCCGCAGCCGCGCGTACTCGCCCGCCGGAAGAGACGGATGGTCGCCGGGCACGGTGAGATCCCCCCGGGCGGCGATGACGTTGTCGGTCGAGATCGTCAGCGTCCCGCCACCCGGCATGGCGTCCCGGGCGTTCACCGCCAGGTTGACCAGAACCTGCTCGAGCTGTCCGGGGTCGGCCAGGACCGGGCCGCAGCCGCCGTCACCGTCGATGACCAGCCTGATGTGCTCGCCGATGGAGCGGCGCAGCATGTCCTCCACCTCGTGCACGACCGTCGAGAGGTCGACGGCCTGCGGGCGGGTCACCTCCTGCCGGGCGAACGCCAGCAGTTGCCGGGTCAGCGTGCCGCCTCGGCGCGCGGCGCGCAGAATCTGCTGTGAGTCGTGGTGGATCTGATTCCACACCTCCGGTACGGGGCCGGCTCCCGCCTGCTCCGCGGCGCTGTCGCTGATGAAGGCGGCGTAGTTGATGATCACCGCGAGCAGGTTGTTGAAGTCGTGGGCGACCCCGCCGGCCAACTGCCCGAGGCTCTCGATGCGCTGGGTTCGCTGCAACTGCTCCTGCAGCCGTGCCTGCTGTGCCTCCTCCCGCAGCCGGGTCCGCTCGGCCTCCGCCTGGAGCCGGTCGCTGATGTCCCGGACCGCGGCGCACACGATCAGCCCGGTCGGGGACCGCATTCCGCTCAGGCTGATCTCGACCGGGAACACCGTTCCGTCCCGGTGCCGGGCCCACAGCGGCCGGCCGGCGCCCATGGCCCGGTGCACCGGGTGGTCGACATACCGCTGCCGGACACTCTGGTGGATCGACACCAGTTCGTCGGGCACCAGCGTCTCGACAGGGCGGCCGATGAGCTCCGCACGGTCGTAACCGAACAGCCGCTCGGCCTGCGCGTTGACGAACACTATGCGGCCCGACGAATCCGCGCCGAGGATCGCATCCGGCGCCACGTCGAGCAGTTGTTCGAACACTTCGTGCACCAGCACCCCACCGTCGGCCACCGCGGACCCCCTCACGTTCGAGTCATGCCGGGAAAGGTCGGATCCCCGCGGGCGGAACGTCGCGCCCGCGGGCCGTGCAAGTCTCCTGAACCGGTCATACGCCATCGGCGGGCGCCGGGTGCCGAAAGTCGCGCCTTGCACCCCGATTTCCGGCCCGCCCGGGCCCGTCGCCCGATCCGGGACCAAGGTCCCGGATCGTTGCCCGCCCGGCCCGTCAGTGTTCCCGTCGCCGGGCCGAATCGATGAGCACGGTGTTCCCGCAGGGTGGCCGGAACGCCGGGGAGATCGCCGCACCCGCGCGGCCCCACACCAGGAAGCAGGAGCTGACTTGACTTCCTCCCCGCCCTGACAGAAGGAACGGGGATTCCCTTCGTCCTTGCGGCCGAACCGGCTTACGCCGGACGCCTCGCGGTGTGGGGTTCCTGCTACACAGCCGACCGCAGAAGGGAGGACCCTTGCTGTCTGACATCAGCTCCACAGGCTTCGCCGGGGTTGTCTCCGGCTACGGCTCGTCCAGCCGCAAGGATGTTCGTGGCGGGACTTGAACAGCTACCGAACGCGGTGTGCTGGTGGCGCAGGGTCTGCTGCAACGGCACCGGGGACACCTCGGACAGGAACGCCAGCTCTGCGGTCTTCTTCCAGCCGGTCAGCGCCGCGTCGGTCTGCTGGTACGAGGTCTTCTCGCCGCGCTGGGAGAACGCCGCGCGCCGGTCGGCGAGGGTCTTGTTCCAGACCGCGGGCGCACACACCCGAAGGTGCGGTGCAACACCGCAGCCTGCTCGGGAGTCGGGTAGGCCCGACATTTGTACACCGTACGCATATCGACAGCTTACCGAGAGGATGTCATGAGTCAAGTGTACGCGGGTTTGCTTCCGGACTGCGTCCTCAGACCGTCCCGGCTGCGCCGGGCCGCTCCAGACGGAGCCGCCATTCCTCCCCGCCCTGAAGGACGGGGCATCCTGGCGGACCTCCGGTAAACCCCGACCTCTTCGAGCGCCTCGGCGACCCGGCACGGATGAGGCAGATCGCCGCGTTCGACATCCTGGACCCGGGGCTGCGCGCCGGGCTCGACGCCGTCGCCCGGCGAAGCGCGACACTGCTGCGAACCCCGATCGCCCTCGTCACCCTGGTGCTGGACTCCGCTCAGCTCGTCCTCGGGTCCCACGGTCTCGGCGGCTGGATCGCGGAGGCGCAGGGGACGCCGGCGGAGTGGGCGATGTGCACCTACACGGTGCTCACCGGCGAGCCGTACCAGGTCACCGACAGCGACGCCGACCCGAGACACGCGGACAGCCCGTTCATGCGGACGACCGGAATGCGCAGCTACCTCGGGGTGCCGCTGATCGTGGCCGGTCAGGCGCTCGGCGCGCACTGTGCCGTCGACCCCCACAGCCGTGCCTTCGGTGACGGCGACCTGGCCGTGCTCAACGACGGGGCCGCCGCGACGATCCGGCTGCTGTGGGAACACCGGCATCGATGAGACTCACGCCGCCCGGCACGGCGATCGAGGAGGAGGGACCCCGGCGGCGACACCGGCCGCTGCCCGACTACGGTCGAAAGGCGTGACCACCGAGCCCCGTAAACGTCGCGGCCCGTACGTCTCCGGCCGGGAGGCCCAGCGGACGATCCTCGACGCGGCCCGTGACGTGTTCGCCGAGCGCGGCTTCCGCGGCGGCGTCCTGCGTGACGTGGCCGAACGCGCCGGGGTCAGCGCCGGCAACATCATCCACCACTTCGGGTCCAAGCAGGGGCTGCTCGTGGCGCTGCTCGAGGAACGTGACATCGGCAGCAACCTGGACCTGCAGAACCCGGCCGGCGGCACGTTCATCGAGGGCCTGCGCGAGCTGATCCGGGTGAACGCGGCCGACCGCCCGATGGTCCGGCTCTTCGCCACCCTGGCGGCCGAGGCCACCGAGGCCGGCCATCCGGCACACCGATTCTTCCGCGACCGGTACGCGCTGGTCCGCACCGCGGTGACCTCCGGCGTCGAGGCGGCCCGCGAACGGGGCGACCTGCCCGCCGGCCCGCCCGCCGCCGAGATCGCCGCCGGCATCATCGCCGTCATGGACGGTCTGCAGACCCAGTGGCTGCTCGACGACACCTTCGACATGGTCGCCGCCTTCGACGCCCACCTCCGGGCCGTCGGCGCCCGCCTGCACTGACACCAGGCCGTTTCGGCGCATCCGCAGTGCTCAGAGCGGCTCGTACGCCCCAGTAGACTCTGGCGGTCAGACTCACGTGCAGTAGAGGGGCCCGTCCGTGTACCTGCATCGCCTGCGAATCAACGGAGTGCGGGGATTTCACGGGTCCCGGGCCGTTGACCTGCGCTTCGAACAGGAATACGACGACAGCACCATCTACGACCGCTATCGGGGGTTCTACGTCGTCGCCGGACGGAACGGGTCCGGGAAGACGACGCTTCTCCGGGCGGCCGCGACCGCGCTGGCCGGTCCGGAGGTGGCGAACAGCCTGACCGAGGGAGATCGGGACTGGGTCAGCCACGGACAGGCCGTCGCAACAGTCAACGCCGACGTCGTCCGGGACGGCCACGAGATCAACCTCGGTGCGGGACGGCCCGCCGAGGCTTTCTCAGCCGCACTCAGGTGGGAACAGACTGAGGGCGCGCGTGCCCGGCCCCAAGCCGACAACCGGCGAGGGCCGGGCGGCAAGATGGCTGAGCGATCGCTCTGGTCGCCGAAACCGGCCGGCTGGTTCGCCGCGGGCTACGGGCCGTTCCGGCGCCTGGCCGGCACGAGTGGCGAGGTCGCACGACTGATGGCCGGCGACTGGACCGCGGCGCGGTTCGCGACACTGTTTCGTGAGGAGGCGTCCCTCGCGGAGACCGTTCAGTGGCTTCAGCAGGTCAACTATCGCGCCCGGTCCAATCGCCCGGGATACGCCGAGTTGGAGGAGGGCGTCATCGGGCTCCTCAACGACGGCCTGTTCCCCGACGGGTACACGGTCGACCGAGTGGATCCCGACGGGCTGTGGATCACCAGAGAATCCGGAACTCCCATCCGCGTCGACGAGATGAGCGACGGCTACCGCACCATCACCGCGCTGGTGACCGACATCGTGCGCCAGATCCACGAATGCTACGACGGCGGAATCGAATGGTCCCCGAACGGCCGCCCGGAGATCTGGACGTCAGGGGTCGTGCTCATCGACGAGATCGACGTTCATCTCCACGTCTCCTGGCAGAAGCGCATCGCGCCCTGGCTGCTGAAGCACTTCCCCTACCTGCAGTTCATCGTCACGAGTCACAGCCCGTACATCTGTCAGAGCGCCTCACCCGGCGGCCTGATCCAGTTGCCCGGGCCCGAGGACGAGTTCCCGCCCCGGGTCGCCGACGAGGAGCTCTTTCGTCGGGTCGTCAACGGCAGCGGAGACGACGCCGTTCTGACCGAGCTCTTCGGGTTGGACTCCCCTTACTCGGAACGTGTCGACGAGCTGCGATCGGCACTGACCCGCCTGGAACGGCTCGCCATCCGCGGCCAGGCGCGTCGCGAGGACCTCGCTGAGCTGGCACGATTGTCCGAGGTGATCGCGCCGTCGCCCGGCAGCCGGGTACGCGACGTGCTCGGGGACGGCTCTTGATCCCGATCCAGCGCCGGCCGCTCCCCGCACGGATCTGCCGGCAACTCGCCGATTCGACCGCCACGATCGCCGCCAGTTCGACCCCTCGGCAGACCGCCCGTACGAGCTGGAGCGGCGCGACGACCACCCGCCGGCGGCTCAAGACCGAGCTCTCGACCATGTGCGCGCGGCCGTCCTTCTGCATGTACTGCTACGAGAGCCGGGGCACGGACGTCGACCACTTCGTGCCGATCGCCCATGACCCGCTGCGCACCTTCGTGTGGGACAACCACATCCTCGCCTGCGGTTACTGCAACCAGCAGGCCAAGCGGGAAGCCTTCCCGATAGACACGACAGGGCGCCCACTTCTGCTGGACCCGAGCGTGGACGACTCCGCCGATCACATGACGCTCGCCAGCACCGGCCACTTCATCGACCTGACCGCACAGGGCCGCGAAACCATCGAGGTGCTGGGGCTCAACGCCCGCAGTGAGCTGGTGGAGGCCCGGTACCGATCGTGGCGTGGCGTTGTTCGCGTCTTCGCGCAGGCGGCTCGGGAGAAACGCGCGCTCAGCGCCGATGACGTGGAGGATCTACGTTTTCTGCCGGTGGTCGACGCGTTCCACCACTTCGTGCACGACATCGCCACCGGCCGGCTCGGGCACAAGGCCGTCGCGCCGCAGGTCGCCCGCCACGCTTCGGGCAACCTGCCGGCCCTCAAGGCAGTGTTTCCCGGTTGTGCTCTGTAGCCGTGCCGAGGCCGAGCAGTTCGGCCAGCTCGCGCCATTGGGGGCGGGGGATCGTCGCCGGGTTGCCGGTCTCGGTCAGAACCTGCACGGCCACGTGGTCGGCACCGGCCGCCAGGTGGGCGTCGACGCCGGCGCGGATCGTGCCGGCGTCGCCCCACAGCACCGCCTGGTCGACGAGACGGTCGCTGCCGTCGCCGGTCAGGTCGGACTCGTCGAGGCCGTACCGGGCCAGCTGCCTGGTGTAGTTGGGCAGCGACAGGTACGGGCGCAGAGTGCGGCGGGCCGCCTGCCGGGCCACGGCCGGGTCCGCGGTGAGGACGATCTTCTGCTCGGGGGCGAGCAGCGGGCCGGTGCCCAGGACCCGGCGGGCCTCGGCGGTGTGCGACGGGGGCATCAGGTAGGGCAGCGCGCCGGCCGTCAGCTCGGCCGCCGTGCGCAGCGTCCTCGGCCCGAGGGCGGCGATCATCCGCTCCCCGGCGGGAACCGTCGCGAGCGGGCCGGTCAGGAACTCGCGCAGCCGGGTCAGCGGGCGCGTGTACGCCTGCCCGTGCGCCTCGGCCGTGACCGCGTGCCCCGAACCGACACCCAGGTAGAACCGCTCCGGGAAGCGCTGCCGGACGCGGGCGTGCGAGGCGGCCACCCGGGCGCCGTCGCTGGTCCAGATGTCCACGATGCTGGTGCCGACGACCAGCGTGGTGGTGGCCGCGAGCACCGACTCGGCCAGGTCGAGGTCGTCGCCCGGGCTGCCGCCGATCCACAGTGTCCCGAAGCCGAGGGCCTCCACCTCCCGGGCCGCCTCGGCGATCGCGCCGGCCTCGCGCGGCCAGATCTGCCAGGGGGCCCACACTCCGTACCGTCCCAATGTCCGCATCGCCCGATCCTCTCTCACCCGGCGGCGTCCGGCCACGTTCGCGCCGGGCGCGCCGACCCGATTCGCCCGCCGGGTGGGGGAGACGGTATGCACGTCACGTGACAGACGGATCTTCGATAGGGCGTGCCGGGAAGCGGATGGCCGTCGCCACGCTCGCCTCACGGATCGCCGGGTTCCTGCGGATCCTGGTGCTCGCCGCCGCGCTCGGGCTGGGCGGTGAGCTGCTCGACACCTACAACCTGGCGAACACCCTGCCGAACGCCGTCTACGAGCTGATCGTCGGCGGTGCCATGGCCAGTGTCGTGGTGCCGCTGCTCACCCGGGCGGCGTTGCGGGAACCCGACGGCGGGGTGCTCTACGCGCAACGGCTGCTGTCGCTGATCGTCTACGTCCTCGGCGCGGTCACCGTGCTGGCCGTCCTCACGGCGCCGCTGCTCGTCGACCTGTACGCGCCCGGCTTCACCCCGGAACAGCGCGACCTGGCGATCGTGTTCAGCCGGTTCTTCCTGCCGCAGATCCTGTTCTACGGCGTCAGCGCCACCACCGGCGCGATTCTCAACATCCGGGGCCGGTTCGCCACCCAGGCGTGGGCCCCGCTGTGCAACAGCGTCATCGTCATCGCGGTCGGGCTGACCTACCTGGCGGTCGGCGGCGCCACCGGCACCGACCTGAGCACCGGGCATCTGCTGCTGCTCGCGGTCGGCACCACGTTCGGCGTGTTCGCGCAGGCGCTGCTGGTGGGGTGGCAGCTGCGGCGCAGCGGATTCCCGATCCGGCTGCATCTGGACCCGCGGGGCATCGCCATCCGGCGCATCGGTGAACTCGGCGTGTGGGTGCTGGTGGCGGTCGTCGCCTCGCAGACGCTGACCGCCGCGGCGACCCGGGCCGCGTCGTGGGGCGGCGTCGGCGGCATCACCGCCTACCAGAACGCGAGCGCCGTCTACCTGGTGCCGTTCGCGGTGATCGCGGTGTCGGTGATGACCGCCATGCTGCCGCGGCTCAGCCGGCACGCGGCCCACGGCGACCACCAGCGGGTCACCGTCGGACTGTCCCGGGCGGTGCGGACCGCGCTGGTCGTGATGGCGCCGGTCGCGGCCGCCTTCGTGCTGCTCGGGCCCACCATCGCGGTGGTGCTCTTCGAGCACGGCAACAGCGACCCCGCCACGGTACGCGTGCTCGGGCTGGTCCTGGCGGCGTTCGGGTTCACGCTGGTCCCGTTCACCAGCTACATGATCCTGCAACGCGGCCTGTACGCCTTGCAGGACACCCGCACGTCGGCGCTGATCACGGTGCTGGTCGCCGCGGTCGGGGTGGCCGGATGCGCCGCCGCCGGGGCGCTGCTGCCGGCCCGGGACATCGTGGTCGGCATTCCGGTGGCGTACGCGATCGCCTATCTCACCGGGCTGAGTGTGACCGCTCTGGTGCTGCGCCGGCGGTTGGGTCACATCGACGGGCGGCGGCTCGTGCGTACCCATCTGCGGGTCTTCGTCGCGACGGTGGCCGGCGCGGGATGCGCCGGCCTCGTCGTGTGGGCCTCCGCCCCGGCCACCTGGACGGGCGCCCTGTTCACCCTGCTGGGCGCGGTGACCGCGGGTGGCGCCGGCTACCTGCTCGCCGGGCGGCTGATGCGCCTCGCCGAGCTGCGGCACCTGCTGAACATGGCCCTGCCCAACCTGCGGACCTGGTGACCTACCGCCGCGGCGGCACCGCGTCGGTGATCTTCTGCTCCAGCACGACGCTGTAGGTGAGCAGGTCGCCGGGCGCCAGCCGCGCGGTCGTGCCCGCCGGCCGCACCACGCGGGACTCCTGGCCGAGGGCCCGCCCGGTCGCGGCGTCGATGACGAAGCGGCGTTCGATCGAGCCGGTGAAGGCGCTCGCGGTGGTGAAGGCGAAGCCCTCGCCGGTCCGCCCGTGCCGGTCGGCCACGACGCCCAGGGAGCGGGTGCCGGGCAGGGTGGCGATCAGCCGGAACGCGGCCGCCCGGACCTCGCCGCTGACCGGGATCTCGGTGACGAGGCCGGACGCCACGTTGAGCAGCCACTGGTCCCGGTCGGTGGGCATGTCCCCGCCGCCGCCGTCGAAATGCTTCAGCAGCGCGGCCCGCAGGGCCTCCGGCTCGGCCGGCAGTTTCTCCAGATCGGGTACGGAGAGGAAGGCGTGCACCCGCGCGTCACTCGTCGACACGGTCCGCGGCCCGGCGCCGATGCCGACGGGTGTTCCCGGCCCGGTCTCGCCGTTGGGCAGGGGTTTGCCGACCAGCACCTGCCCGGGTGAGCCGGCGGCACGCCAGGCGTCGTCGTCGGCGGGCGTCGCCGGGGTGAGGCCGAGGGGCTGGGAGACCACCCGGGTGGGTCCGCCGCCCGAGCGGGACAACCAGATCTCGGACGACGATTTCGCCGTCATCCGGTAGGTCGCGGCGCCGGAGCCCACGGTGAGCACCGAGCCGTTCTCGGTCCGGAGGACCAGATACCGTCCGGTGCCGGGGGCGTCCGTGCTGCTGTGCTCGGCCGCCGCCAGCAGGAGCTGCGGCGCGGTCAGCCCGGTGGCCGTCTGCACCGACGAGCCGGTTCCCGGCGGCGCGGGCGCCGAGGCTTCCCCGTCGATCACGACCGCGGCGACCGCGGCGACGGCCGCGGCCGCGAGCGCCCCGGCCGGGATCAGCGCGGCGGCCCGCGGGCGCCGGGTCCGCCGCGCCGCGCCGGGCGCGGCCGTCAGGGGGAAGGGCAGCGGTGGCGTGCCGGGCGGGTCGAGCCGCGCCGGCCGGGCGTCGGCCAGGGCCTTCATGACGTCGGGCTGGTTTCTCATCGGCTCGGCTCCTCGATGACGGCCGGTCTCAGGACCGGCGGCGGCATGGTGGTGGTGGTCGGTTCCCCGGCGGCGGCGAGGGCGCGTTCGAGGCGGGTGCGGGCGCGGTGCAGGCGTACCAGGAACGTCGCGGTGGAACAGTTCATGACCCGGGCCGCCGCACGGGCCGGCAGCCCGTCCCAGGCGGTCAGGGTCAGCGCTTCCCGGTCGTTCTCGGAGAGCTGGGCGAGGGCGGTCAGTACCGCCGACCGTTCGGCGACGGCGTCGGCAACGTCGGGGGTGTCGGCCGCCCACGCCAGCATCTCGGCGGCGAGCGCCCGCTGCCGCTGTTCGTCCCGGTAGCGTTCGCGGATCACGTTGCGGGCGACGCCGAGCAGCCACGGCAGCGCCGCTCCGGCCGGCATGCGGGCGAAGCGCCGCCAGGCCACCAGGAACGTCTCCGCCACGATCTCGTCCGCGAGCGGTCGCCCGGCGCGGGCGACCGCGTAGGCGTACACCCGGGGGTGGTGTTCGGCATACAGCGCGGTGAACTCCTGCGCATTCTCAGGGTCTGCCACTGATGGGCCGTCCTTAGTGAAGGTGTGCTGTCACCTGGTAATGCGCCGGGAGACCGGATTCTTACCGCCGATCTCGAATCCGGTGCAGTGTGACGTCGTGCAGCGCCGGCCACGGCCCGGGCCGTCAGGCAGATGTGGTCCGGCTGACGCC
Source organism: Actinoplanes sp. NPDC049802 (assembly GCF_040656595.1). NCBI lineage: Bacteria > Bacillati > Actinomycetota > Actinomycetes > Micromonosporales > Micromonosporaceae > Actinoplanes > Actinoplanes sp. NPDC049802. The sequence goes on along the minus strand of NZ_JBFAMR010000057.1, from coordinate 15,193 downwards.
CGCGGCCGGCCGGCGAACCCACCACGGTGCCGTACCGGCTCACGCCGCGCCAGGCACCGCCCGGCCCGGCCCCGCGCCGCCGGCGTCGTGCCGCGCCACCCGGTCCATGGCCGGGGAGCGGGCTCAGCCGGGCAGCTCGCCGCCGGGTTCGACGAGCCTGTTCTGGTACGCGACGACGACCGCCTGGGTGCGGTTCTTCACCTCCAGGCGCATGATGACCCGGCAGACGTGGGTCTTGACGGTGTGCATGGCCAGATGCAGTCGCGCGGCGATCTCCTCGTTGGTCAGGCCGTGTGCCATCAGCTTGAGGACCTCCAGTTCCCGGGGCGTCAGCCGGTCGAGGATCCCGGCCACCGGGCGATGCGGCACGGGCCGGGGCGCGAGACCGCTGATCACGCCGCGGGTCACGGAGGGCGCCAGGTAGCAGTTGCCCTCGGCCACGCATCCGATGGCGGAGGCCAGCTCGGCCGGGGCGGCGTCCTTGAGCACGAAACCCGACGCCCCGGCGCGCAGCGCCGCGAAGACGTGCTCGTCGTCGCCGAGCCCGGTCAGGACCAGCACCTTGGCGGTGTAGTTCGGATCGGGGGTGAAGTCGTCCGCGGTGAGCCGCCGGGTGGCCTCGATGCCGTCGACGCCCGGCATGTTCAGATCCATGAGTACCACGTCGGGTGTCAGGTCGCGGGTCATCAGCAGGGCTTCGGCGCCGTCGGGCGCCTCGCCGACGACCTCCAGATCAGGGTGCACCGACAGGATCATGCGCAGTCCGCTGCGGACCAGCCTCTCGTCGTCGGCGAGCAGGATGGTGGTGGGCATCAGCCGGCGATCCTCTCCGGCAGGGCCGCCGCCGGCACGACCACCGGGAGGACCGCCTCGACCAGGAAGCCGTCGCCGGACGGCCCGGCGTGCAGGACGCCGCCGGCGATCTGCACCCGTTCCCGCAGGCCGAGCAGGCCGTGGCCGGTGGACAGCGGCGCCGGGCCGCGTGCCCGCCGGCCCGGGCCGGGACCGTCGTCCCGTACGGTCACGGTGACGTGCTCGGCCGTCCACCTCAGGCCGACCTGGACGGTGGCGCCGGGCCCGGCGTGCTTGACGGCGTTGGTGAGCCCCTCCTGCACGAGGCGGTAGGCGGCGAGGCCGACGCTCGGGTCGAGCAATCCCGGTACGCCGGACACCTGCTTGCCCACCGTCAGCCCGGCGCCGCGGGCCCCGGCCAGCAGCGCGTCGACGGCGTCCAGGTCGGGCTGCGGCTCGCCGCCGGAGACCGCGAGGCCGCCGGAGGCGGAACGCAGCAGGCCGAGCAGGCGGCGTAGCTCGTTCATGGACTGCCGGCCGACGTCCTGCACGGTGTCGAGGGCCTCCTCGGCCCGGCGGGGGTCGCTGGCGAGCACGGCACGGGCGCCCGCGACCTGGAGCACCATCACACTCACCGCGTGGGCGACGATGTCGTGCAGCTCCCGGGCGATGCGCAGGCGTTCGCGGCGGACCGCCTCCGCGGTTGCCGCGTCCTGCTCGGCCGCCTGCTGACGGGCCAGCCGGGCACGATACCCGATCAGCCATGCGGCGCCGGCGACCAGCATGAACACGACCACGTACGTCGTCTCGAACAGCCACGTCCCGGCACCCCGCGCCTGGAGGACGAACGGCAGCAGGCACGCCGCCCATCCGGCCAGGGAACGGGCCGGCGGCAGCTGCCGGCCGGCGGCGCCGACCGCGACGAGCAGCGCGGTCACCGGCGTGTACGCCGTGAACACGAGGGCACACGCGCCCGCCCACGACATCTGCACGGCCAGCACCGCCACCGGGTGCCGGCGCCGGAACAGCAGCGCGGCGACCATTGTGAGACTGCCCGCCGGGACCAGCCAGCCGGCCGCGACCCCGGCGCCGCCGCGCAGTTCGTTGTCGCCGGACCACACCAGCAGGTCGACCGACCCGGTGACGAAGAGGACCGCGAGTTCGGGGAGCCATCCCGGCGCCGCCGCGCTCCGGCCGGGCTCCTGATCGAGCAGGATCATCCTCAGGGCCTCCGCGGCTTGAACAGGTCCCAGAACGAACCGTTCGTGATCACCTGCTGGACCGGCGCGCAGACGGGGCAGGCGACCGGGAACGGGACGGGCGAGGGGCTGAGCTGGTCGGCGATCGAGAGGGGCGTGCCGGGCGGCGGGGTGGCCACGGCCGGGGCCGGGCCTGCGAGAAGTACCGAAGCGGTCGTCGCCACGCTCACGAGGCCCGTCAGCCAGCGTACGCCGTACGAAATAGTGGTTTTGTCTGACATGCACCTATCGTCGGCGCTGGAAACGGTCACCGCGACCGGCTTCGGCGGTAATTCCGCCGCCCTCGCTACCGCGGTCGCGTTAATGCCCGCGCGGTAGACGGCACCGGCCCGGAACCCGCCACCTACCGCGGACGGCTACCGCCGCGGCTCGATGTGCGGGCCCGGCCACCCGGGTGACGATTGCCCCACATCGGAAACGACGCCGGAAAAGGCACGGGGGATCGTGATGGAAGAAGGCCTGCGTACGCTGCTCGACATCTGCCAATGGCTGGTATCCGCCGGCCGGCTCGTCGCGATTCTCAGCCGGTGCGCCAGGTCACGCAATGATCCGGTGCGGGAACGGTCCCGGAACGGCCGGTGCTCGATAGGCTGGCGGGAGGTGTGCCGGGAAGTCTGGTCGGCGGGTGTTTCACCGACCCTGGATATGGAGGCCCCGTGCCAGACGACTCCCGCCCGTCCCCGCCCCTGCTCGGCCGCGGCTCCTGGGCCGAGGCCCGCCGGATCGCCGACGTGCTCCGCAAGGAGACCGTCGGAGGCGTGCTGCTGCTGTCGGGTGCGCTGATCGCCCTGATCTGGGCCAACTCGCCGTGGTCCGGCTCCTACCAGAGGATGACCGGCTTCACGATCGGCCCGGCCGCCCTGCATCTCGACCTCACGCTGGCCACCTGGGCGGCCGACGGTCTGCTGGCGGTCTTCTTCTTCGTGGCCGGGCTCGAGCTGAAACGCGAGTTCGTCGCCGGCGACCTGCGAGACCCGCGCCGGGCGGCGATCCCGGTCGCCGCGGCGGTCGGCGGGGTCGCCGTGCCCGCGATCCTCTACCTGGCGGTCAACTGGGGCGGCGCGGTCGAGGGCTGGGCCGTCCCGACCGCCACCGACATCGCCTTCGCGCTCGCCGTGCTGGCCGTCGTGGGGCGCAGCCTGCCGACCGCCATGCGCACCTTCCTGCTCACCCTCGCGGTCGTCGACGACCTGCTCGCCATCATGATCATCGCGGTGTTCTACACCAGCGACCTCGCGGTCCTCCCGCTGCTCGGCGCGCTCGTGCCGCTCGGCCTGTTCACCTGGCTGGTGCAGCGCCGGATCCGGTCCTGGTGGCTGCTGCTGCCGCTGGCGTTCGCCGCCTGGGCGCTGGTGCACGCCTCCGGGGTGCACGCCACCGTGGCCGGGGTGCTGCTCGGCTTCGCCGTGCCCGTGCTCACCCCGGCGCACCCGTCCGCCGACACGGCCGGGCACGGTCTCGCCGAGCATTTCGAGCACCGGTTCCGGCCGATCTCGGCGGGCATAGCGGTGCCGGTCTTCGCCCTCATGTCGGCCGGAGTGGCGATCGGCGGCCTGGCCGGGCTGGGCACGGCGCTGACCGACCCGGCCTCGATCGGGGTCGTGCTGGGCCTGGTCCTCGGCAAGCCGGTCGGCATCCTCGCCGCGACCTGGCTGCTCGCCCGGTTCACCCGGGCCCGGATGGGCGACGGGCTGACCTGGATCGACATGCTGGGCCTGTCCGTGCTGGCCGGCATCGGCTTCACCGTCTCTCTGCTGATCGGGGAGCTGGCGTTCGGCGCCGGCAGCGACCGCAACGACCACGTCAAGATCGCCGTCCTGGCCGGGTCGCTGACGGCCGCCCTGCTGGCGAGCGTGCTGCTGCGGGTCCGCAACCGCACCTACCGGCTGCTGGCGGAGGAGGAGCGCGCCGACCGGGACGGCGACGACATCCCCGACGTCTACCAGCGCTGAGCGGGCTGTTTCCATACCAGGCCGCGACGTCTACCAGCGCTGAGCGGGCTGTTTCCATACCAGGCCGCGACGTCTGTCAGCGCTGAGCGGGCTGTTCTCACCAGGCCGCGACGTCTGTCCTGTCAGCGCTGAGCACACCCGTTCCCGGTCCAGGCCGCGGGCCGCGGCCTGGACGGCGGCCGCGCCTCAGACGGGCATCCCGGCGCGGGTGATCTTCCGGTTCACCGGAGCCCGGCTCTGACGGGTGAATCCGGACGCCGACGACCGGCTGCTGCCGGTCCGGGTGGCGACCACCTCGTCGTCGGCGATGCTGCGGTTCACGGTGTGGCGCAAGCCCGGATGCCGGGACTCCCACGCCTCCCGCACCCGCGACGGCAGGTGCAGGTCCCGCCACACGCGGCGCAGCATCATCGGATTGATCAGATCCGCGACCTCGCCGCACTCGACGGCCTCGCACAGCACCTTCTCGTAGGCGTGCCGCAGCTGGACCGGATCCTCCAGGTCGTAGCGGCGGCGGCTGGCATGACCACAGGCCATGTGATGCGGCACCTCGAGCATCCCGAGGCTGTTGCCGTGCAGATCGTCGATCCGGTCAGGGACGGCGGGAGCCCGGCTTGCGGCGCTGCGGTTCTTGCGTCCGTCCCGGGCGGCGACGTACGACATGCCTCCCAGGCTAAGCGCGCCGGAGCGGATCGGCGGGCCAAATCGGTGGTGGACCCACGGCGCGGCATGCCAGGGTGGGCTCGTACAACATCCGTCTCAACGAGGAGAAGACCCATGCGAGCAGCTTCCACGCTCCGGACCCCGACCCGTCCTACCGTGGAGACCTGCTTTGCCTTTGCTGAACCTCGGAATCGTCGCCCATGTTGATGCCGGCAAGACCAGCCTGACCGAGCGCCTCCTCTACGAGGCCGGGGCAGTGTCCCGGCCGGGGAGCGTCGACGACGGCACCACGCGCACCGACTCGATGGAGCTGGAGCGCCGTCGTGGCATCACCATCCGGGCGGCCGTCACCTCTCTGCATCTCGGCGACCTGACCGTCAACCTGCTCGACACTCCCGGCCACCCGGACTTCATCGCCGAGGTGGAGCGGCCCCTGGCCGTGCTCGACGCCGCCGTGCTCGTGGTGTCCAGTGTGGAGGGCGTCCAGCCGCAGACCGTCGCCATCTGGCGGGCGCTGCGCCGCATCGGCGTGCCCACGCTCTTCTTCGTCAACAAGGTGGACCGTCGCGGCGCCGACGTCGACCGGGTGCTTACCCAGATCCGGCGACGCCTCGCCACCTGCCCGGTCATGCTCACCACCGTCGCCGGCCAGGGTGGGCGCGACGCCCGGGTGCGGGCGCTGCGACTCGACGCCGAGCCGGTGGTGGCGGCCGTCGCCGAGGCCGACGACGCGATCGCCGCGCGGTGGCTCAGCGGCGAGCCGGTCCGGGCACGCGACGTGCGCCGCGCCGTCCGGGCCGGGGTCCGCGTCACGAGTCTCGTCCCGGTGGCGTGCGGCTCGGCGATCACCGGCGCCGGTGTGCCGCAACTGCGTCACCTTCTGGCCGACCTGCTGCCCCGCTGTGACGAGCGGGACGGCCCGGTGGCGGGCACGGTGTTCGCCGTCGACCGGGACACCCACGGGCGGCGGGCCTGGCTGCGGTTGTGGTCGGGTCGTCTGCGCGTACGCGATCGGGTCTGTCTGAGCGGGACCCGCCCGCAGACGGTGACGCAGATCGCGGTGAGCGAGCCCGACGGTGTCCTGGTTCGCCCTGCGGCGACGGCCGGGCAGATCGCGGCGGTGCGCGGGCTGTCGGCGCGGATCGGCCAGCACGTCGGCGATCCGCCGCGCCGCCACCTCTACCGTTTCCCTCCGCCGACCCGGCAGGCCCTGGTCGAGCCGGTGGATCCGGCGCAGCGGCTGGCGCTGTTCGCCGGGCTGGCCGACCTGGCCGACGAGGACCCGCTGGTGGACCTGCGACTCGACGAGCACCGGTCGGAGGCGGTGATCCGGCTGCACGGCGAGGTGCAGAAGGAGGTGATCGCCGCGCTTCTGGAGGAGCGGTACGGCGTACGCGTGCGGTTCTCCGGCACGCTCACCGCCTGCATCGAACGGGTGGTGGGCACCGGAACCGCCGAGGACCGGATCCGGGAACGCGGCAACCCGTACCTCGCGGGCCTGGGTTTGCGGATCGAGGCCGCGCCGGTGGGTCACGGCATCGAGTTCCGTCCCGGGATCGAGCCGGGCCGGCTGCCCCCGGCCTTCGTCGCGGCGACCGAGGAGGGTGTGCGGGCCGCGCTCCGGCACGGGCGGCACGGCTGGCCGGTCACCGACTGCGTCGTCACCATGACGTCGTCGCAGTACTGTCCACGGCAGAGCAGACCGCACCAGAAGTTCGACAAGTCGATCTCCACGGTGGCAGGCGACTTCCGCAACCTGGCCCCGGTCGTGGTGACCGCCGCGCTGCGCCGGGCCGGCGTCCGGGTGTGCCAGCCGGTCGAGCGGTTCGACGTCAACCTGCCGCACCACCAGGCCGACGCGGTCACCGCGCTGCTGGGCCGGGCCGGCGCGGCCATCGACGACACCGGCGGATCCGGCGGATACCTGGAGATGACCGGCACCCTGCCGTCGTCGCGGGTGCCGCTGGTGGTCGCCGCGCTGCCCGACCTGACCGGTGGCGAGGCCGTGCTGACCACCCACTTCGACCACTATGCGCCGGTCACCGGCGAGGACCCGCCGGCGCTGCCCCGGCGGGGACCCGACCCGGCCGACCGGGACGGATGGTTCCGGGCGATGCCCCGGTGACCGGCGGCGACCGCCACCCGGTTCCGGCCCGCCTCCTTGGCCGCGTACAGTGCGCCGTCGGCGGCACCCAGCGCGGCCTCCGGGCCGGTCCCGGTGGCCGGCGCCGCGAACACCCCGACGCTGACGGTCACCGCCAGCGTCCCGGCGCCGGTCTCCACCGGCCGGCCGGTGACCGCCCGCCGCAGCCGTTCGGCCGCCGCCTCCGGAGCGCCGTCGCAGATCCACACGGCCGCGAACTCCTCACCGCCGTAACGGCCCAGCCGGCCGCCCTCCGGCAGAGCCTCCCGCAGTCGTGCGGCGACCGTGGCGATGACCTGATCGCCGGCCTGGTGCCCGTACCGGTCGTTGATCTGCTTGAAATGATCGATGTCGGCCATCACCGCCACGAACGGCGCACCCGCCCGGTGGGCCGCCGCATGGGTGTCCCCGGCCAGGCCGAAGAAGTGCCGCCGGTTGCTGATCCCGGTCAGCGGGTCGGTCGTCGCCAGGTAGCGGACCTGAGCGAACAGGACCGCGTTGTCGTAGGCGACCATCGCCTCCTCGGCGAGCGCCGCGGCCAGCTTCACCTCGGTCGGCCCGTACGCGCCCGGCCCCTCCGCCGTCAGCACCACCAGCCCGACCGGGGTGTCCGGCCGGTGCAGCGGCACCACCAGACACCCGGCGTCCGGCGTGATCGCCGGCAGGCCGTCCACCGGCACCGGCCCGGGGGCGGCGAGCAGCGCGTTCAGCGCAGCGGTCCGCTCCACCGCGACCGTCCCGTCCAGGGTGAGATCACCGTCCCCGGACGCCCGCACCAGGTGCGACCGCGCGGCCGGCAGCACCCGCGCCAGGGTGGCCCGCAACTCCTCGAGGACGGCCTCCGGCTCCAGCGAACGGCTGAACCGGATCATCGACTCGCGCAGCGTGTCGGCCATGTCGCGCTGCTGCTCGGCGGCCCGCACCGCGACCGCCAGTTGCGCCGCCCGGGCCGTCTCCACCGCCGCCGCCACGTGCTGCGTGACGGCGGCGAGAATCCCGGCGTCGGCGGCCGTGAACATGCCCTTGGCCACCCGGCTGTCCAGGTAGACCACCCCGAGCAGGCGGCCGTCCAGGATCAGCGGCGCCGCCATGATGCTGCGCAGCCCGTGCAGCACCACGCTGCGGGAGCCCAGCGCCGCCCCCTCCTCGGCGCCGGTCACCACCACCGGCTCCCCGGTCCGCCGTACCCGGTCCACGATCGTCGAGCCGTAGTCGGTGAGCACCTCCAGATCCTGGCCGCCGGCGTCGCGGCCGCTGTGCGGCTGGAGGCGGCCGGCGTCGTCGAGCAGGAACAGGTAGGCCCGCTCGGCGTTGAGGATCCGCACCGTCTCGTCGAGGACGGCACGGCTCAGCGCGTCCAGGTTCACCATGCCGGACACCGTGCGGCTCAGCCGCTCCAGCGCGGCCAGCCGCCGCCGGTCCGCGGCGCCACCGTCGCCGGAGGCGGCACGTCGGGCGGTGTCGCTCGCGGTCAGGGCGAATTCCCGGCGTACGGCGTGCGCGAACTGCAGCATCCCGATCCGGTCGGCGAGCCCGGCCGCCGCCTCGGCGAACGTCACCGCCTCCTCGGTGTGCCCGGACCGTGCCGCGTCCCGGGCCCGCAGCAGCGCCGCCGACGCGGTGACCACCGGGACGTCGTCGTCGCGGGTGCGCCGGTCCACCGCGGCCAGTGACCGGACGGCCCGGCGACGGGCCCGGTCACCGTCCGCGCCCAGCCAGTCCACATGTGCCTTGAGGACGGCGTGGTGGGCGGCCAGTTGACGGCAGGCGCCACGGCCGGAGAAAGAGGCCGTCCGCAACTGCCGGAGCGCGCGCCGGGCCTCGGCCAGCGGGGCCGCCCGCAACCCGGGCGCGGCGGTGCGAAGCTGCTCCACCCGCCCGTACGCCACCGTCAGGAACACCGTCCGCATCGTGGACGGCAGCGCGATCGGCCGGATCCGCAGCGCGGCCAGTTCGGCGGCGGCCCGGTCGAACGTCTCCCCGAACTCGTGGTCCTGCAAGGCTTGGTCCAGCACCGCACTGAGCATCATGAGCCGGGCCACGGTGTCCTGGCCGCGTGACTGGTCCGCCGGCGGCGTCACCACGTCGGCGGCGCCCGAGATCCGGCGGTCACCGTGGAGACGGGCGACCGGCACCCGGTGCTGGTCCTCGTGGTCCAGGCTGCCCACCCCTTGGGCGACCGAGGCCCGCATCTCGCCCATCCGGCCGCGCAGGAACCAGCGGGAGCCGACCGACAGCGCGTAGCTGAGGTTCTCGGTCGTGTTCAGCAGCGCGCTGTGCCGCCGCAGCCAGCGCGAGAACTCGGGCAGATCCGGTTCGCCGGTCTGGATCTCGGCGAGCCGCCGCATGTACTCGGCGTGGACGATTACCGCCGGGTCACCGACCGTGGCCGCGAGCCGGTACGCCCGCGCGAACTCGCGGCGGGCCGGCCGCCGGGTGATCGTCTGCTTCAGGGCCGCCCGGTGGACGACCTGACGGGCGTACTCGGGAGACATCCCGATCCGGGCCGCCGTGTACCGGGACCGCATCTCGTGCCCGGCCAGCATCGCCGGGTTCGTCGTCAGAATGCCCGCGTACGAGCCGATCGCGTGCAGGGCGAACCGCTGCCGGAACCGGGCCAGCCGCTCCGGGTCGGCCGTACCGAACCCGATGCCGGTGCGCTCGATCGCCACGGCCGCCAGCAGATGGCCGAGCGTGCCGGCCAGCCCGCGCGCCCCGGCGGTGACGGCCGTGTCGCCGAGCGCCGCGAGTCCCCGGTCCACCTCGTCGAGGGCGGCGCCGACGTGCCAGCGGGTCAGTTCGAGCTGGGCCAGTTGCTCGTGCAGGCGGGCACGCGTCCGCCGATCCGGGCCGGCGGCGAGCGCCGCCCGGAAGCGGTGCCCGGCCTCGGTGGGCCGGCCCGCCTGCGCGTAGGCGGCGCCCAATGACGTGTCGAGCGCCGCCGCGGTCGCCGCGTCCACCCGGTCCCGGAACCGTTCCGCGGCCTCCAGGAACACCACGGCGTCCTGGCCGGCGTGATCGTCCAGGGCGGCGCGGGCCGCCGCCAGGCAGGCGGCCACGGTCCGTGCCGGGTCCCGCTCCGGATGCCCGTCCAGCAGGTGACGGGCCAGTTCCCGGGCCGGCCCGGCGACCACGTCGGCGGCCCGCTGGTGCAGGTCCCGCAACCGGCCCGCGGACAGCGCGCCGAGCAGCGCCCGGTGCATCCGCTCGTGGACGAACGCGAAACCGCCGCCCACCGGCTCCAGCACGCCGAGCCCGGCCGCGGTGTCGAACCCGGCCCGTGCCTCGCCCTCATCCGTCCCGGCCACCCGGGCCGCCGACGCGGGGTCGAACTGGAAGCCGGCGACCGCGGCCGCGGTGAGCAGGTCCCGGCCGGCCGGGCCGAGATCCGCGATCCGGCTCAGCAGCAGGCCCTCCAGGTCGGTGGGGATGTCCACGAACGCGAGCCCGTCGCCGTCCAGGTCGAGGCGGCCGTCGCGGGGCGCGACCAGGCCGTTGTCGACGGCCACCCGCATCAGCGTCAAGATGCCCAGGGGCAGCCCGCCGCCGCCGGCCAGCAGCCGGTCGAACAGGCCGCCGGCCAGTGGGTAGCCACCGCTGTACGGCTCGATCAGCTGTGCCACGGCGGCACGGTCGAGCGGTTTCAGATCGATGGCCCGTACCCCGGGAGCGCCGGCGCCGGAAGCGGCTGTCGCGGTCAGGATCAGCAGCGGCTCGCCGGCGTGCCGGGCCAGGATCCGCTGGGTCACCTGGGCGGTCGCGTCGTCCAGCCAGTGCGCGTCGTCGAAGGCCAGGATCGCGCCACCGGACCGGGCGGCCAGTTCGGCGAGGAAGGCGGCCACCGCCCGTGGATAGGCGTCGCCGGTCGCCGCCGCGGCGCCGAGCACCTCCCGCAGGCCGGGGGAGAGGCGGCTCAGATACGGGGCCGCCGTGCCGGCCGCGTCCCGGATTCGGGCGGTGGCCGCCGCGTCCGCGTGCCGGGCGATCCACTTCAGGTGGCTGTCGACCGCGCGGGCCAGCACCGCGAGCGGCGCGTCGCCGGGGCGGCAGGTCGCGCGCAGCACCGGCACACCGGCGGCCCGCACCCCGGCCGTGAACTCGCGCAACAGACGGGTCTTGCCGAGACCGGCGCCGCCCCGGATCACGGCGCTCCGTGCCCCCTCCCGGACGAGTGCCCATTCGGCGGTGAGCGCGGCCGTCTCGGCCGCCCGCCCGGCGAACGGCGTCTCGATCGGGCGGACCGGCTCGTCGGCGACCTCCGGAACCGGGCCGCCGGCGGCCACCGCCCGCAGGATCGCGGCGACCGCGGGCGCGCCCGCGTACCGGTCGTCGGGGTCCTTGGCGAGCAGCCGGGCGATCACCGTGCCCAGCGGTCCGGGCAGCACGGGCGCGACGGCGACCGCGTGCAGGCGGATCAGCTCGCCCGCGTCCGCGGCCTGGAACGGCGGCCGCCCGGACAGGCACTCGTGCAGGACGGCGCCCAGCGCGTACAGGTCGCTGCGGGCGTCGACCGGGCGTTGCAGGGTGCCGTTCTGCTCCGGCGACGCGTAGGTGAGCGTGCCGGCGACCTCGTCCCCGGCGTGCCCGCCCGCCCGCTTGGTCAGGCCCAGGTCGACCAGGCGGGCGCGGCCGTCCGGGGCGATGATGACGTTCTCCGGCTTGACGTCGCGGTGCGCCAGGTTCAGCCGGTGCAGGGCGGCCAGCGTCGTCGCCACGTCCGCGCCGATCCGGGCCGTCGTCGCGGCGTCCCGCGGCCCGGCCGCCAGCAGATCAGCGAGGCAATCACCGGCGACGAACTCCATGACCGCGTACGGAAGCCCGTCCGCCTCCCCGGTGTGATACACCTCGGGCAGGCCGTTTCCGCAGGTGGCCGTCCACGTCGCCTCGCGGCGCAGGGCGGCCCGGCCCGCCGGGTCGAGCAGCACCTTCACCGCCACCGGGGTGCCGTCGGAGCGCTCGGCACGGTAGACGACACTGTGCGCGCCCCGGCCGATCGGCTCCAGCGCGCTGAGTCCCGGCACGGCCGGCCCTGTCTGGTTCACGGGCCATACGGTCGGCCCTCAGGTGCCGGATCTGAGGAAAACGGTCAGCGCGTGCGCCGCATCGAGCGGCAGTGCGTGCGCCGCATCGAGCGGCAGTGTGTGCGCCGCATCGAGCGGCAGTGTGTGCGCCGCATCGAGCGGCAGCGCGGCCGCCGCCCGCGGCGGTGCCGGCCGGACCTCCGGCCTCGAATCCGCCTGACCGGTACGCGGGACGCCGTCCCACCCACTCCCGCGCCCCGGGTGACCACCGAGCTCAGCCCGGCGGGCGCGGCAGAGGCCGGACCGGCCGGCAGGTGAGCGCCGCTCGGGCGGGACGGTCCTGTTCGGCGGGACGGGGTCACGCGTACCGGAAAGAATGTGCCGTCGAACCGGACGCCGGACCAGGCGGCGGTCATCGTGTCCCGCGATCGCAGCAACAGGACGAGATTGATCAGCCGGGCGGCGCGCATACCCGATTCTCGAACATCCGCACGCCGGCCTGCTCCCGCCGGCGCGACCCGGTCAAGGGGTTCCGCCGGAGTCGGAGCCGTACGTGGACTGGTGGGGTTCGGTGCCCTCGCCGAGGCCGCCGCCGCGCATCGATCCGCGGCCGGTGCGCCGGTTGCCGCGGGCGATCCGCCCGGAGGCGGCCCGCGCGCGGCGCAGGATCTCGTCACGGTCCGGAACCTGCCGGGCCCGTCTGCGCCGCATCACCACGGTCACGACGAGAACGGCGGCCAGGAGCGCCGCACCGATGATCGCGCCAGCCGTCACGCCATTCATGTCGATGACTGTATGGCGGCCCTGCAAGGGCCTCTGTCAGGCTTTATGGTGATCGAATGGCATCGGTGAAACAGTTCCAGGTCACTTTCGACTGCGCGGACCCGGAGCGGGTCGCGCGTTTCTGGTGCGAGGTGCTCGGCTACGAGGCGCCGCCACCGCGCGGCTTCGGCAGTTGGGACGACTACCAGCGGTCGCAGCCGGAGGAGCGGCGCGGCGCCTGGTTCGCGTGCGTCGACCCCACCGGCGTCGGCCCGCGCCTCTTCTTCCAGCGCGTTCCCGAGAACAAGGTCGTGAAAAATCGGGTGCACCTCGATGTACGGGTCGGTACCGGGCTCGTGGGTGACGAGCGCCTGGCGGTCCTCGAGGCCGAATGCGCCCGGCTGGTCGCGCTCGGCGCGGTACGCGTGCGACTGCTGACCGCTGATGGCTATGACGAGTCGTGCCTCGTGATGCAGGACGTCGAGGGCAACGAATTCTGTCTTGACTGACGGTTTGCGGCGGGGTCAGCCGTCGAGGAGCGGAGCACCCCCACGTGCGTGGGGAGGACCCTGATCACCTGTCGTACGGGACCGGGTGGCCGGAGCACCCCCACGCACGTGGGGTGCTCCGCTTATGAGAGCCGCCGGTGCCGGCGGGCGCCCGTTTCAATCGATAACGTTCAGCGACTGCTGTCGCCGCCGGAGGAACCCGTGAGCTCGGACGACCCGACCGAACAGATGCGCTGGTACGCGGGCCTGGCATTGATCTTCTTCGCGGCTGTGCCAGTCGTCGGTATGGCGCTCGTGGCGTCGGATTCAGTTGCCGACAACGCGTGGGTGCCGGTGATCGTCGCGGCACCGGTAAACCTCGTCGGTGTGGTGTTCGCGGTGTTGAGCATGGTGGCTCGCGATCCGCGGATGTCGGCTCGGCGGCTCGCGATCGCCGGCGGCTTGGTCCTGCTCGGGGACGTCGCGTTGTACGGCATCTATTCACTGATCACCTGACGACCGCCGGGAGAGTTTCATGTCTGAGTTGCGGGTCCGTCCGCCTGGGCTGACAGGTTCGCCGGGCTGGAGCCGAAGGTCAACGGTCGGCTGAGCCGACCCATTCACACCTCTGGAATATCTGTACGTGCCCGGCAGAAGGTGTCATACAGCATCTGATGCGGATTCGCACCGGAGAACGTAGACCCTGATGCTGCTGACGTGCGGATTCACGCTACCAACGTTGCCTAGCAGCGGCGGCCGTCCTCTTCTGGTTAGCCCGCCCCGATTAGGCTCGGCTCGTGCCGATCCCCTTCCGCTGGCGTCTGCTCGACATCGAGAGCGGCAAGACCATCACCGAGTGCAGCGACATCGAGGGTCTCTTCACCGACCGGGTGTTCCCGGTCGCGCCGGTGTACGAGCGCTACACGCTGGTCAGCTGCCACCCCGCCGGGCCGTTGCGGGCCGCGATCGACGGCACCGGCCCGGACTGGCTCGGCATCTTGGTCATCGAGCCCGCGCATGTCCCCGGCCGCCCGGTCGATGAATACTGCGATCCCAGCGCCTGCCACGAGTGCGCCTTCAGCGTGGAGGAACTTCTCGACGTTCGCCTCGTCGGGTACCGGCCCGCCGCCGACGGTTCGGACCGGCTCGATGTCGACCTGACCGGTCACCGCTACGACGACGACAACAACCGGCACGGCACCACCGCGCCGGAAGCCTTCGGATACCGGCTGATCGTCACGGGCATGGACGGACGGCTGGACGAGCGGGCCGGTGACTGCGGTGACATCGCCGGGCTCTTCCGGGAGCGGCCGGATCCCTGGCCTCCGGGTCCACCGGTCACGCTGCTCGGCTGCCGCCCCGGTCCCACCGGCTCGATCGCGGCCGAACTGGCACACGTGCGCACCGACGGCACGGTCAGCAGGATGACCTGGGAGCACTGTGTGAACGGAAGGATCGTCGCCACCCGCCCGTCGGCCCACGGTGACGGTCTCGTCGATCTCACCCTCAACCGGCCGATCGTGGATCCGCTCGCAGGCGGCGATCGCGCCCTCTGGGACATGTGGCGTTCCGGCGGCCCCACCGAGCCCAACCTATGGGCGCCCCTCGACCGCGGAGGCCGCCGGCGCTGGGTGCGAGCAGCCGCGCTGCACCGCTCACACGAGCCGGACAAACCCGCCGGCATCGTGTACCACTTGGACGGACGCCATGTGACCGACGAGGACGCCTTCTACTGCGCGCTCGGCGAGGCGATCAACGGTCCTGGGGGCTGGTTCGGCACCGACCTGTTCTGGGTGCACGAGTGCGCCGCCACCGGCGACGGCGCCACCCCCGGCTTCCGGCTGATCTGGCACGACTCCGCGGTGGCGCGAGCCCACCTGGTTCCCGGCTACGACCGGCACACCTGGCGGCCCGCTCTCACCTTCGATGACCTAGTCCGATTCCTCATCCGGGAGGGCGTCGAGCTGGAGCTGCAGTGACAGCTCACGGGCGTGGACCCCGTACGCCGGGAGGCCCATTAGGCCGTGTTTAAGAAGTGGCTTGCCTGACCGGCTGTACGGGTGTGTCGGTGATCGATAAATGAAGAGGTCTCCGGTAGATCGTTCAACGACGA
>NZ_JBFAMR010000056.1:0-57534 GCF_040656595.1 Actinoplanes sp. NPDC049802 | reverse complement strand
CGCAACGTGATCACCTTCCCGGCCGACGACCTGATGCTCGCGGTCGAGGGCGTGCACCCCGGGGTGTGCGGTGCCGACAGGGGTTCGCCGCGGAGGAGGGCGAGCTGCGCGCGGCGTACCTCGTCGGAGGGGTCTATGCCCAGTTGATCGACCACCGCGTCGGCATGGCGGCGCAGCGCCTCGAGGGCGTCGCCGCGGCACCCGGCCGCGGCGAGCGCGGCGGCCAGGGTGATCGACCCGTCCTCCCAGCACGGGTCGGCGTCCGCGGCCGGGTGAAGCTCGGCGGCCGCGTCGGCGGGCCGTCCGGCGGCGATCAGCGAGCCGGCGTGCCGGACCAGCGCGGCCCGGTACAGGGTGACGAGCCGCGCCGCGATGCCCCGGAACGGCTCCCCGGGGAACTCGGGCAGCGGCGCGCCCCGCCACAGGGCCACCGCCTCGCCGCGATCGTCACGGAGCAGGTCCTCGAAGAGGAGGGCGTCGACGGCGGAGCGGGGCAGGTTGAGGCGGTAACCCGCCGGATCCCGGGTGATCAGGCCTGGCCTGCCGAGGCGGGCGCGGAGCCGGGCCACATGCGACTGGAGGGTGTTGCGCGCCGACGGGGGCGGGTCCTCCGGCCAGAGGACGTCGACCAGCTCGGGCACACCGACCGGGCGGCCCGCGCGGAGGGCGAGAGCCGCCAGGATGGCGCGCTGGGACGCGCCGGCCAGTGCGACCGGCCCGTCCCCGCCGTCCACCTCGAAGGGGCCCAGCACCCGTACCAGCACGTTCCCGACGGTAGGTGAGGGACCCGAGGGTGCCGCAACCGAGAATCGGGGACCGGACAGTTGTCATCGCAGCCGGTAGAAGCGCCAGAAGTCGTTGTCGATGTCGAGCACCTCGGGCCGGGTGTACCCGGCCTCGCGGGCCCAGTCGAGCAGGGTGGACGCCCGCAGGATGGTCCCGTTGGCGACGACCGGGGCCTCGGCCCGGGTGGCGGGCAGGCAGTGCAGGACGCTGAACGCGTACTGGAGTCGCTCCACCTCCCCGGCCGGCGCGGTGAACTCGTCGGCGACCCGCTCGTCGGCGATGAACACGCTGCCGCCGGGCGCGAGCAGGTTCCGGGCGTTGCGCAGCACCCCGACCGGGTCGCCCATGTCGTGCAGCGCCTCGAAGATCGTCACCAGGTCGTAGGTGCCGCCGGCGGTGACCGCGTCGCCGGTGGTGAAGCCGACCCGGTCGGCGACCCCGGCCGCCGCGGCGACCCGCCGTGCCTCGCTGATCGAGTGTTCGTCCAGGTCGACGCCGCGTACCGTGATCGCCGGGTAGGCGCGGGCCAGCGCCACCGACGAATGCCCCATACCGCAGCCCAGGTCGAGCACTCGGGCGCCGGGCTGCTCCCGCAGGCGGCGGTCGATGCCGGGCACGGCGGGCAGCCACTCCCCGGCGAGCAGGTGGGTGAACATCGGGCGGTTGAAGCCGGCGATCCCGTGGCGTACGTGGCCGTACTCGGTGTAGGGGACTCCGGCGCCGGTCCGGAACGCCTCGACGACCCGCGGGGTGAGCAGGGCGACACCGAGGGCGAACTCGCCGGCGGCGCCCGCGTACGCCGGCCCGTCCTCGTCGAGCAGCACCTCCGCCACGCCGGGGCCGAGGGCGAACCCGCCGTCGCCGAAGGTCAGGAATCCGGCGGCGGCCTGCTGCTCCAGCCATTCGCGGGCGTACCGTTCGTCGATGCCGGCGGACTTGGCGAGCGTGGCCGGGTCGTGCGCGCCGTCCCGCAGCGCGGTGTAGAGGCCGAGCTGGCGGCCCAGCTCGACGGTGCAGAGTTCGAGAGCGCCGGTGAGGGCGCCGAGCAGGCGTTCGCCCAGGATGTCGGTCGGTGATGTCATGCCGTCGAGCCTGCCGGTCATCGAGTGCAGAGTTCGTGCGGAACGCTTGACCTCAACCTTTCTTGAGCTTGCAGACTGCCGCTCATGAGAGCTGCCGTCTTCGACCGTTTCGGTCCGCCCGAGGTACTCCGGATCGCCGAACTGCCGGATCCGTCTCCCGGGCCGGGTGAGGTGCTGGTCCGGGTGCGGGCCGCCGGTGTCCAGCCGTTCGACGTGGCGGTGCGCCGCGGCGCGATGCCGTGGGTGAAGGCGACGTTTCCGCAGCAGATCGGCCAGGAGTACGCCGGAGTGGTGGAACAGGTCGGCCCCGGCGTCGGCGACGTCCGGGCCGGCGACCCGGTCCTCGGCTCGACGATGCTGAACGCCGTCGCCGAGTTGCTCACCGTCCCCGCCGTGAACGTGGTCGGGAAACCGGAGACGCTGACCTTCCCGGAGGCGGCCGGGCTGGTCGCGGCCGCGCAGACCGCGAGCGGGGCGCTGCTGGAGCTGGACGTGACCGCCGGTGACGTGCTGCTGGTGCACGCCGGTGCGGGCAGTGTCGGCACGATCGCCGTCCAGTTGGCGGTCCGGGCCGGGGCGACGGTGATCGGCACCGCCGGTGCGGGCAACCACGACCGGCTGCGGGCCATGGGGGCGGCGCCCGTCCCGTACGGAACGGAGTTGATCGAAGCCGTGGCGGCCACCGGGCTGAAGCCGACGGTGGCCCTCGACGCCGCAGGCGGGGAGGCGATCGCGCAGTCGATCGCGCTGGGTGTGGCGCCGGACCGGGTCGGCACGATCGTCGACGACGAGGCGGCCGCCGAGCTGGGCGCCCGGGTGGTCCGCGCGGCCCGTTCCCCGGAGCGGCTGGCCGCGGTCGTGGCGCTGGCCGGGGCGGGCGAGATCACCCTGCCGGTGCTGCCGTTCCCGTTCGAGGAGGTGGCGGCGGCGCACGCGGCCGTGGAGTCGAGGCACGCCCGCGGCAAGGTGGTCCTCACCTTCGGGAGCTGATCCACACGCCGATGCCGTCGAGGAACCGGGCGAGACCGAACTCGAAGAGGACGCCCAGGTCGAACTCGAAATCCGAGTCCAGCCGGAACAGTTGCTCGTAGTGCGGCGCCGGATGCTGGGTGGCGAACCGCTCGAAGGCGCGACTCTGCGTCTCCAGCCACTCCTCGTCGGTCAGCCCGGTGTCCCGGACCGCCTCGGCCTCCGGTTCGAGGTTGCTCGCCACGCCACGCACGAAACCGAACAGCAGCAACTGCACCAGCATCCGGTCGGTGACGGTGAGGCCGGTCGGGTGGAGCGCACCCATCATCCACTCGCCGAAGCGGAGAGCGTTGGGCGCCGGCTGCGGCCGGGTCATCGACATCGACGGGGCGAGCCACGGATGCCGCTGGAAGACCTCCCACAGGGACCGGGCGCAACGCTCCAGGTCAGCACGCCAGTCGCCACGGTAGCGGGGCGGCACCCGCAGCTCGCCGAGCGCCGCGTCGATCATGTCGATGACCAGGTCGTCGCGGCTGGGGACGTGCCGGTAGAGCGACATGGTGGCGACGTTCAACGCGGCGGCGATCCGGCGCATCGACAGCTCGGCCATGCTGTCGCGGTCGGCGAGGGCGACGGCCGCCGCGACGATGCGCTCCCGGCTCAGGCCCACGGGACCGGTTCGTCCGCTATCTGGGCGGCTACACGGCGTATTTCACCGCTCCCGATCCGGGCGACCTGGACCACTGGATGTTGATGTTCAACGCGCCCGGAGGCCGCGTCGCCTACCTGCGGCCGGAGCGGGGCGGCACCGCGAAGGCCGGCCTCAGCTTCCGGCATCCCGAACCCAGCTACGACCGGCTGTCCCGAACCGACGCGGAACGCGTCGTCGCCGAACGCATGGCCGGCGCCGGTTGGCGAGTCCCGGACCTGCTGGCCGCGATGCCCGGCGCCCCCGACTTCTACTTCGACTCGATCAACCAGGTCCGGGTGGATCGCTGGTGGCGTGGACGGACCGTCCTGCTCGGAGACGCCGGATACTGCGGGTCACCGCTGGCCGGGCTCGGCACCAGCATGAGCCTGGTCGGCGCGTATGTGCTGGCCGGCGAACTGACCCGGGCCCGCGACCCGGAACAGGCCTGCGCCGCCTACCAACGGGAGATGGCCGACTATGTGGCCGGCGGCCTCGAACTGCCGCCCGGCGGGATGTCGATGTTCGCGCCGATGAGTCGGGCGGGGATCCGGCTCCGTGCGTTCTCCACCCGGATGATGACCCGCTGGCCGTCGCGGCAGATCCTCGAGAAGCAGTTCAGCAAGGCTGAGTCCATCACGCTGAACGACTATCCGTCGCTCGCCGCCCTCCCCTTCCACTCGAGCTGAGGCTCGGCCCGCAACGGGGCGGGCTGTCGGCAACCCGGTCAGCGGAGGTGGACGAGACCGTCCAGCACGACCGACGGGCGGCCGGCGGTGCCCTCGGCCTGGACACGGACGGTGTGGGCGCCGCTGCTGCGCCACGTCCGTGCCCACACGGCCTGCCGGTACCGGGGCTTGCCCCACCGTAGGTCCACGATTCCCTGGAACTCGCCGTCCACATACACCCGGACCCGCCCGGACGTCGAGGTGCGTGCCGCCACGAGTGCCGCCGAACTTCCGGTGAAACGCCAGGTCAACGACGATCCGGCGGCTGAGGTGGCGACGGCTTCGCCGCCGAGATGTCCCTGGTCGCGCACGGGGCGCCAGGTTCCGGTCCGCGTCGCCTCCGCTTCGGCCGACAACACGGGGGTACGGGTGACCGAAGCGTTTCCGGTGTTCCCGGCCCGGTCGGTGGCGGTCACCGACCACGTGGCGGGGTCACCGAGCCGCGCGGTGTCGGTGATGCCACGGGCGGCGCCGGTCAGGGTTTCGCCGGACACCCGTACCGATCGGAGGCCGGAGGCGTCGCTGAGTCCCCAGTCGACCCGGACCGGGGCGGTGGCGCCGACCGCGCCCTCCCGCAGCGACACGAGCGGCGCGCGGGTGAAGGCGGGCGCCTCCGGATCCGCGACGATCAGGGCGCTGGCCGTCGCGGTCCGGCCGGACAGGTGTACCGCCTTGATCGTGACCTGGTGCTCGCCGGGTGTCAGCAGGACCGCGGCCTGCCGGTGCCCGTTGGGCGCGGCCGCCGCCAGTTCACCGTCGACCCACACCTCGAAGCGGTCCATCATCCGGCTCGGGGTGTCCAGGTCCCAGGCCGGTCCGGCCGATCCCTTGGTGTAGTAGCGGCCGGCGGCGCCGGTGGCGTTGTTGACCCCTCGGTAACGCAACCCGGCGGGTGCGGCTCCCGCCACCCGCCGAATCGCCGGGAGCTGCGCGTAGAGGGAGTCGCCGGGGCATTCGGTCCGCCCGGTGTCCCGGTGCCCCGCGACGCGGTTGAGGACGGCGGTCTGCCCGGCCGGGTAGCGGTCGCTGCCGCTGGAGACCAGTCCCGCCTTGCCGAGCGGCGGGTTTCCCCAGGCCCCCAGCTTGTAGGCGGCCATCTGCGACACCGCGGCCCGGGCCGCGGCGGGAATCGGCGCCGAACTGTAGTTCCCGATCACCGCGACGGCGCTGGCGTTCGCGTTGAAGCCGAGCGTGTGTGCCCCGAGCACGGACTTGTGCACGCCGCCCGCGCGCCCTTCGAAGATCTTCCCGCACTTGTCGACCAGGAAGTTGTAGCCGATGTCGTTCCAGCCTTTGCTCTTGACGTGGTACGTCTCGATCCCCCGGACGATCGCCGCCGACTGTGCGCAGCTGTAACCGTTCCCGGTGGCGGTGTGATGCACGAACACCACGTGAACGGCCCCGGTGTACTCGGGCGGCTCCTTGACGATCGCCTCGTCGGCCCGCCAGCCGGCCCGCGTCACCATCCGCGGCACCGGCCGCAGCGGCAGCCGCACCTCGGTCGCCGTCCGGTCCGCCGTCCGTTTCTTCCGAGGCGCCGCTTCGGTCACCCGCGTCAGGGCCTCCGGCGCGGGGCTCCGCTCGGTCTCCCCGGCCGGGCTCGCGGCTGTCCGCCGGCCTTCCGGTCCGCCTTCCCCGGCGTCCGGGTTGATCAGGTCGACACGGAGGCCCGCGGGCAGCGTGGCGCTGTCCCCGGTCGCCACCCGGGCCTGGACGCCGTCGGACGGGCCCACCCACAGGGGGTCGCTCGCTCCGCGGACGTGTGCGCCGCCCGCTCCGGCCGAGGCGTCCGGGTTGTCGGTCTCCAGCGTCTGCCAGGCCGTCCACTGCCTGGTGGCGGCGTTTCTGGTGCGCACCTCGATGACCCCGGCCGGCGCCGCCCCCGGGTCGGTCCAGGTGACGCCGAGCAGGCTGAACGGTTCGGTGGCCCGCCGTGTCAGTTCCGCGCCGGCGGATCCGGAGCGGGCCGAGATCAACCGCATCGGGCCGTCGTCGCCGGCCGGCCCGGTCAGGGCGAACGTCTGCAGCACCGGTCCGTTCGACCGGCGGGCGGTCTCGGCGGGCGGATCGACGGCAGCGCCTCCGGCGATCGCGACGGCCACCGCCGGGGTGGCGGCGATCAGGGCGGCGACGAGGCGTGCGGTAAGCCGGTTGCGGCGCATAGGAACTCCCCCGGCCACCGGCATAAGGGGTCATTTCGGGTGCGCCGGCGACCACCTGACACCTTGCCGGGCACCGGCGGGGCAGGTGGGAAGTTCTGTGAAAATTGCTCGGATTTATTGATTCGCCAGCCAGATCGCGGTGTTCAGCGCGGTGGCGAAGGTGACCCACGCCCAGTACGGCAGGAGCAGGCCGGCCGCGACCCTGGAGACCGGCCGGAACTTCCACACGGTCACTCCGAGCACCGACCAGAGGACCACGATGTCCACGAGCGCGAGGCCGTATCGGCCGAATCCGAAGAAGATCGGCGTCCAGATCGCGTTCAGCACGAGCTGCGCCGCATACCAGTGGAGAGCCGTCGACCACCCGGTCCGCCGCCAGACCAGCCAGCCGCTGACCGCGATCATCACGTAGAGCACCGTCCAGACCGGCCCGAAGACCGCCGACGGCGGCGCCCACGACGGACGATCCAGACTCTGGTACTCCCCGGCGGTCCCGGCCACCCCCAGCCCACCGAGCAGGGCGGCAGCCGCCACCGCCGCCCCGAACCCGGCGAGCCCCAGCCAGGGCGACACCGCCCCGCCCCGCCTACGCGTCACATGACTGGTCATCCCCGACCGGTACCCCGTTTCCCCGTCCGCTATCCCGCTCCCGGTCGTGCGCCGGCGTTCCCGGGCCGACGGGTCACGACCACTGCGGACGGGACGGCTTCGCCCGTACCGGGAGGAGGGGTCAGCCGGGAGAGGCCGTCCTGGAAGGAGCCGTGCGAGGCCGGTCGGCGATGTCGACGTCAGCGGGGGCCCGGACCGCGGCGGCCGCGGCGTCGAAGAGGGTTTCCAGGGAGACCTCGCCGCCGCACCGGGTCCAGGCGTCGGCCGCCACGTCGAGGCAGGTGATGACGGTGGCGACGAGCGCGTCCGCGCGTACATCCGAGGGGTCTGCGGGGTCGGCGCCCAGCCGGCGGCGAACCTCGGGGGTGAGCAGCGCCTGCCATTGGAGGTGTTTCTCGATGCTGCGGGCGCGCAGCGAGGGGGTCTCGTTGACCATTTTGATGATCTTCATCATGGTCGGCTCGTCGAAGGCGGTGTCCTTGACGCTGTGCAGGGCGTTGCGCAGCGCCTCCCAGATCTCCTCGTCGCCGGGGCGGGCTTCGAGGGCCTCGCGGACGAGGTCGCCGCTGGCGATGAGGTCGCCGAGGACGACGTCCTCCTTGGTGCCGAAGTAGCGGAAGAAGGAGCGGCGGGAGATGCCGGCGGCGGCGGCGATGTCGTCGATGGTGGTGGCGTCGAAGCCACGCTCGAGGAAGAGCTCCATCGCGGTCCGGGTGATCTCGCGGTAGACGGTGTTGCGGGTCCGGGACCAGAGCGACATGCCCGCACTTTAACACGCCATGCCTCATTGACACTGAGTGCCAAAGCGGCATAGCGTGCCACCCATGGCCGTCGACTATCGCAACCAGACCACCCTGATCACCGGAGCCAGCTCGGGGCTCGGCGCCCTGTTCGCCCGCCGGCTGGCCGAGCGCGGCTCCGACCTGGTGCTCGTCGCCCGTCGCACCGACCGGCTGGAGAAGCTGGCCGCCGAGCTCTCGAACGTGACCGTCACCCCGATCACGATGGACCTGGCCGCGCCGGGCGCGGGCGCGAAGCTGAGCGCCGCGGTGGCCGAGCGCGGGCTGAAGGTGACCAGCCTGATCAACAACGCCGGGTTCGGGACGCAGCGGCTCTTCCACGAGTCCGATCCGCAGCGGATCACCGACGAGATCACCCTCAACGTGACCAGCCTGACCGAGATCAGCCGGGCGTTCATCGAGCCGCTGCGCGCGCACGGCGGCGGCGTGCTGCTCAACGTGGCGAGCATCGCCGCCTACCAGCCGGGGCCGACGCTGGCCGTCTACGCGGCGACCAAGGCGTTCGTGCTGAGCTTCACCGAGGCGCTGTGGCAGGAGTCGCGCGGCACCGGGCTGCGGGTGATGGCGCTGTCGCCGGGCGCCACCGAGACGGAGTTCTTCGACGTGGCCGGTCAGGGCGCCGACGGTGGCACCCGGCGGATGCCCGCCGACAAGGTGGTCGATCTGGCACTGCGGGCCCTGGACCGGCGCAACCCGCCGCCCAGCCTGATCACCGGCCGGGCCAACCGCCTGATGATCACCGTTGGGCGGCTGGCCGGCCGGCGGGTCACGACGGCCGCCATCGGCGCGATGATGCGCCGCAACGGCCTGCCGTGAGGTCTCAGACCGCCCGGCGGTAGACGACGGCCTGCCAGGGCTGGAGAGTCAGCCCGGCGGCGGGCCGTTCCAGGTTGGTCAGGACCAGCTCGGCGCCCTCCCACCCGTCGATCTCGGCGCGCGCCTCGACGCCGGAGAAGTTGCCGATCACCAGCAGTTCGGTGGCGCCGAGCCGGCGAGTGAAGGCGTAGAGGCGCTCGTCGTGCGGCAACAGCATGGTGAAGTCGCCGTCGGCGACCGCGGGTTCGGTCTTCCGCAGCTCGATCAGCCTGCGGTAGTAGTGGAAGACCGACTCCGGGTCGGCCCGCTGCGCTCTCGCGTTGATCTCGGTGTGGTTGGGGTTGACCGGCAGCCACGGCGTGCCGGTGGTGAAGCCGCCGTGCGGGGAGTCGTCCCACTGCATCGGTGTGCGCGCGTTGTCCCGGCCGCGGGCTCGCAACACCCTCAAGACCTCCTCCGGGGTACGCCCTTCGAGCTCCACCGCCTGCCGGTACTGCCCGAGGGCTTCGATGTCGCGGAACTCGTCGATGCCGCCGAACGGGTGGTTCGTCATCCCGAGTTCTTCGCCCTGGTAGACGTACGGGGTGCCGCGGTGCAGGTGCAGGACGGTGCCGAGCATCTTGGCGGAGGCGGCCCGGTGGGCGGGGCTGTCGTCGCCGAACCGGGAGACCACGCGGGGCTGGTCGTGGTTGTTCCAGTAGAGGCTGTTCCAGCCGACGTCGGCGAGGCCGGCCTGCCAGCGGCCGAGGATCGCTTTCAGCGCGGTGAGCTGGAGCGGGACCAGCAGCCACGGGTCGGGTCCACGGTCGACCCAGACGTGGTCGAACTGGAAGACCATGTCGACCTCACCGCGTTCCGGGTCGGTGTGCAGACGGGCCTCGTCGACGGTGACGCCGGGCATCTCGCCGACGGTGAGCAGCCCGTCGCGGCCCGCGAAGACCTCGCGGTGCATCTCCTGGAGGAACTCGTGCAGCCGGGGTCCGCCGATGAAGGCCGCGGAGCCGTCGGCGTAGGCGGATCCGGCGTTGAGCCGGCCGTCCGGGAGGCTGACGTCCTTGGAGATCATGTTGATGACGTCCATCCGGAAACCGTCGACGCCCCGGTCCAGCCACCAGCGCATCATCGCGTGGACGGCCTGCCGGACCTCCGGGTTCTCCCAGTTGAGGTCGGGCTGCTTCTTCGAGAACAGGTGCAGGTAGTACTCGCCGGTCTTCTCGTCGTGCTCCCAGGCGGGGCCGCCGAAGACGGAGCCCCAGTTGGTCGGCTCGGCGCCGGGGGTGCCGGAGTCCATGCCGGGGCGGGCGGGCCGCCACCAGTACCAGTCGCGTTTCGGGTTGTCCTTGGAGGATCGGCTCTCCTGGAACCACGGGTGCTCGTCGGAGCTGTGGTTCACCACCAGGTCCATGATGATCTTCATGTTCCGGGCGTGCGCTCCGGCCAGCAGCTCGTCGAAGATCTCCAGGGTGCCGAAGAGCGGCTCGATGTCCTGATAGTCGCTGATGTCGTAACCGTTGTCGTCCTGCGGCGACGGGTAGACCGGGGAGAGCCACAGCACGTCCACGCCGAGCTCGGCGAGATGGTCGAGGTGGTCGATGATGCCGCGCAGGTCACCCATGCCGTCGCCGTCGGCGTCCGCGAAACTGCGCGGGTAGATCTGGTAGACGACCGATTTCTTCCACCACGAATCCGTCATTGGTCTTCTCTAACACGTGAACGGCCGCGTGACCGGCGATGCATACTGACCACGTGGTTATGGGCGAAAATTCTGGTTTGTCATGAAGATCGCGCTGCTGGGGCCGATCGCCTGGCGTACGCCGCCGTTGCACTACGGCCCGTGGGAGCTGATCACCGGCCTGCTCGCGGAGGGCCTGACCGAGCGCGGTGTCGACGTCACGCTCTTCGCCACCCTGGACTCGGTCACCAAGGCCACCCTCGACGGTGTCGTGCCGACCGGGTACGAGGAGAGCGACGACATCGACGGCCGGGTCTGGGAGGCGATCCACGTCAGTCACGCGCTGGCCCGGTCCGGCGAGTTCGACCTGATCCACAATCACCTGGACTGGCTGCCGCTGGCGTTCTCGGCGCACTGCCGGACAACGATGCTGACCACGGTGCACGGCTTCTCCGGGCGTGCCATCCTGCCGGCGTACCGGCGGGCCCGGTCGCACTTCGTCTCGATCTCCGACAGTGACCGCTCCCCCGACCTGGAGTATCTGGCCACCATCCACCACGGCGTCGATCTGGGCGGGCTGCCGTTCCACGCCGACGGCGGCGACGATCTCATCCTGTTCGGGCGGATCCATCCCGACAAAGGCACCGACATCGCCATCGAGATCGCCCGGCGGGCCGGACGGCGGCTGGTGATGTGCGGCATCGTGCAGGACCGGGACTACTTCGCCGAACGCGTGGAACCCCTGATCGACGGCGAACGGGTCGTCTACCTGGGCTCGGTGGGCCCGGACGAGCGGGGGACCATCCTGGGCTCCGGTGCGGCGCTGTTGCACCCGATCCGGTTCGCCGAGCCGTTCGGGCTGTCGGTCGTCGAGTCGATGGCCTGCGGGACGCCCGTCGTCGCGTACCGGAAGGGATCGATGCCGGAGGTGGTGGACGAAGGGGTGACCGGCTTCCTCGCCGACGGCGTCGACGAGGCCGTCGCCGCAGTACGACGGATCGCGGACATCGATCGAGCGGCCTGCTCGGCACGCGCCCGGGAACGCTTCTCCGCCGATCGCATGGTCGACGAGTATCTGGCGATTTACCGAAAAATCATCAGCTGAATAGCTGGGTCTTGTTAACGTCGCAATGTGAATTGCGCGTTAAACGGTCCCTATTCCGGTACCGACTTTGCGCTGTTCACCCGCGGTGTACGGCACCGTGCCCGCGCGCGCTGAGTCCGTGCTGCGGGTGTGCAGCCGGCCGAGGAGAGAAAGGCCCAGTCATGCCCGCGACATACGGGTTTTTGAGCACTTATCCCCCCACTCAATGCGGTTTGGCGACGTTCAATGCGGCACTTGCGGTACACCTCACCGAGGGCTCCGCCGGGTCAGGCGTGGTACGGCTGCTCGCCGGCGACGACACCAGTGGGGGGATCGCGCTCGACCGGGCCGCGCCGCGGGTCGTGCACACCTGGAACACCGACCGGCCCGGCGGCTGGGTGGCCGCCGCCACCGCCTTGAACCGTTTCGACGTGGCGATCCTCCAGCACGAGTACGGCATCTACCCGGGTGACGCCGGCGGCGAGGTGCTGCCGGTGCTGCGAGCGCTGCGGGTGCCGGCCATCGTGGTGCTGCACACCGTACTCACCCACCCGGACCCGTTGCAGCGAAACGTGCTGGAGCAGATCGTGGCGGCCGCCGACGCCGTGGTGACCATGACGGACACCGCCCGGCAACGGCTCACCACCTTCTACGACGTGAACCCTCGCAAGATCACGGTGATCCCGCACGGGGCCGGCAGCCACACCGGCATCCCGCGCGAGGACCACGACCAGCCGCAACTGCTCACCTGGGGCCTGCTCGGACCGGGCAAGGGCATCGAGTGGGCGCTGCGAGCCCTCGCGTTCCTCGGCGACGTGCGCCCGCGCCCGGTGTACACGGTCGCCGGCCGTACCCATCCGAAGGTGCTGGAACAGCAGGGTGACGTCTACCGCGACTCGCTCAAGGAACTGGCCGCCGAACTCGGGGTCGACGACTGCGTCCAGTGGGCCGACACGTACCTGGACCCGGCCGAACTGTCCCGCCTGATCCGGTCGGCCGACGCCGTGGTGCTGCCGTACGACTCGACCGAGCAGGTCACCTCCGGGGTGCTGATCGAGGCGGTCGGCGCCGGCATCCCGGTGGTGGCGACCGAGTTCCCGCACGCGGTGGAACTGCTCGCCGACGGGCCGGGTCTGCTCGTACCCCATCAGGATCCGGAGGCGATGGCGATAGCCATCCGGCACGTGCTCGCCGAGCCCGGACTGCCCGGCCGGCTCGCCGGGCTGGCCGGCGGGCCCACCCTGCGCTGGCCCGCCGTGGCGGCGCGGTACCAGGCACTGGCCGCCCGGCTGATCGCCGGCCGTCGTCCGCTCGCCGCGGCCACGATTCCGGCGTAGGCATGGGGCTGTCACTGCGGCTGGTGCCGCCACCGATTCGGCTGAACGACATTCCGGCTCCCCGCTGGGACCACGTGTTCCGGCTCTCCGACGACACGGGCCTGCTCGAACACGCCCGCAACGCGATCGCCCGGCGCGAGCACGGCTACTGCGTCGACGACGTGTCCCGGGGCCTGCTCGCCGCGGCCCGCGAACCCCGGCCCGGGTCCGACCTGGTCCGGCTGGCCGAGCGGTACCTCGCGTTCCTCACCCACGCCCAGGGCGCCGACGGCGGGTTCCGCAACCGGCTCGGTTACGACCGCCGGTGGCTGGACGAGCCGAGCCTCGGCGACTGGTGGGGCCGGGCCATGTGGGGCCTCGGCACCGCCGCCGCCCGCGGACCGTCGGCGTGGATCCGCCGGGAGGCGGCCAACGCGTTCCGGCAGGGTGTGGCCTGCCGGTCGACCTGGCCGCGGGCCATGGCGTTCGCCGGGCTGGGCGCCGCCGAGGTGCTTCGCGGGGATCCGCGCGACCGGCCCGCCGCCGACCTGCTCGGCGACGCGGCCACGGTCATCGGCACGCCCGGCCCGGATCCTGAGTGGGTCTGGCCGGAGCCGGAACTCACCTACGCGAACCCGGCGCTCGCCGAGGTGGTCATCGCCGCCGGCGACCTCCTCGGCGACGAGGCCCTGCTCGGCGACGGCCTGCGGATGCTCACGTGGCTGTGCCGGATGCAGGAGCACAACGGCCACCTGTCCACCGTGCCGGTCGGCGGGTGGCGGCCCGGCGAGCCGCGCCACCGGCACGACCAGCAGCCGATCGAGGCCGCGGCCACCGCGGACGCCTGCGCCACGGCGTCCGCGGTCACCGGCGACGACGGCTGGGATGCCCCGCTGTTCCAGGCCATCGCCTGGTTCTTCGGGGACAACGACACCGGAACGGTGATGTACGACGCCGAGACTGGCGGATGTTATGACGGATTGACGGCCAATGGTCCTAATCTGAACCAAGGAGCCGAATCCACTCTCGCGCTCGTCTCCACGCTGCAGCATGCCCGCACGCTGGCGAGCCGGAGCGCGACCCGACCGTCAGGCGGCCTAGCGTGACCGCAACCGTGAACACCACCGACATCACCCGTCACAACCTCACCATGGCGCCGGACGGCCGGCGCGTCGTCATCAAACTCTTCGTCCCCGGCGAGGACGCGCAGGTCGCCCACAACCGGGCCTCCTGCCTCATCGAGCGCATCCTGCAGCTCGACGAGACGCACATCGGCACCCTGCTCGACGACGTGCTGAGCCGCTTCTCCGGTCGGCACCACGACATCCTCGGCGTCTTCCAGCACCACTACGAGGTGGTACAGCACCGGGTGCCGCCGGAGATCGAGCTGTCGCCGTCCGCGCGCACCCTCATCGGGGCGTACTTCAGCCACGAGTTCTCGGTCGAGGCCGCGGCGCTCTGCAACCCGTCGATGGTGCCGCACCCCGACCAGAGCGATCTCGCACCGGGCGAGATGCGGGCCGCGCTCAGCCTCCGGCAGATCGGTGAGGGCCACATCTCGTCGATCGGCTTCTGCAGCGTGGTGCTCGGCCCCGGGGCGACTCTGCGCCTGGAGGACCGCGAAGGCCCCCTGATGATCGGGAACCGGGTCGGCGCCAAGCACATGAAGCACCAGCTCGTCGCGGCGCTCGGGGACGAGGACATCGACAACGAGGCCGCGGCCTACGTGATCAGCGCCCTGCCCCAACGCTACGACGACACGGTGTTCGAGGAGGTCATGAGCCACCTGCCGGCCGAACTGCTGGCCCGGCCGACCACCCCGATGACCCTCGAGCTGATCCGCCGGGTCGTCGGCGACGACTACGCGGTGACGTTCCCGGCCACCACCCCGATGCACCAGCGGGTGCTGTGGCCGGCCACCCCGAGCGAGAGCCGCGGCATGGAGGACGCGCGGTTCGTGCAAGTGGTGGACCCGGACGGGCGGCCCGCCTACCAGGCGACCTACACCGCCTACGACGGGTTCAACATCTCCGGGCGGGTCATCTACTCGAGGGACCTGCGGCACTTCGAGGTGACCACCCTGCAGGGACCGGCCGCCCGCAACAAGGGCATGGCGCTGTTCCCGCGCTACATCAACGGAAGAAAGATGGCGCTCTGCCGCTCCGACGGCGAGACCCTCGGCCTGGCCGTCCGCGACGATCAGCACCGCTGGCAGCCGGCCGGCCCGCTGCTCGTGCCGCACCGTGGCTGGGACCTGATCCAGGTCGGCAACTGCGGGTCGCCGATCGAGACCGAGGCCGGCTGGCTGGTGCTCACCCACGGCGTCGGCCCGATGCGGCGGTACGCCATCGGCGCCATGCTGCTCGACCTGGAGAACCCGGAGCGGGTCATCGCCGATCTGCCGCAGGGACTGATCGATCCGGACGAGTCCGAACGGGAGGGGTACGTGCCGAACGTGCTCTACTCCTGCGGCGGGATGATCCACGACGGACGGTTCTGGCTGCCGTACGCCTCCAGTGACGTACGGATCAGTTTCGCCAGCATGCCGCTGGACCGACTGCTGCACCGCATGCAGCCGGTCGGCGGTTGAGCGGGGCCGGCACTGTCCCCCGGTCAGCCCGGAACAGTGCCGGTCACCACCCAGATGGTGAGCACCGCCAGAAACGTCCCGCTCGCCCCGGCCGCCTCCACACAGGCAAGCCACTCGTCACGCAGCCCCGGCGGGGTGGCCCACACCTCCTCGGGAACCTGCGGGTTGACCATCGGCAACACCACGGCGGCCGACTCGGGTGTGCCGAAGAAGCAGGTCACCGGGGTGGCGGTCAGCCGGCTCAGCCCGGAAGCGACCAGCCGCCGCCGCAGCGTGCGCCCCATGTCGTGCTGCCTCGGGGTGAAGTTGCCGCGCACGTGCGCGAGCACCACCTCGCCCAGGCCGGCCGGCATGCCGTCGAAGGCGAGCGAGTCCCAGTCGGTGTCGATCAGGCAGATCCGGCCGCCGGGCCGGGTCACCCGGATCATCTCGCCGATCGCCCGGTCGGCGTCGTCGACGTGCTGAAGAACCCGCTCGCACCAGACCCCGTCGACGCAATCGTCCGGCAGGTCGAGCGCGCTGACGTCACCGGTCAGGTAGCGGACGTTGCTGCCGTCGTGCCGGTCGACCGCGGCCGCCGTCAACGACGCGGAATAGTCGACGGCGAGGACGTCGCCGTCTCCGCCGACCGTCGCGGCCAGCAGCCGGGCCACGTCACCGGCGCCGGAGCCCGCGTCGAGCAGCCGCTGCCCGGCGGTCGGCCGGAGCGAGTCGTAACCGACCCGGCGTACCCGCTGGATCTCCGGATGGCGGCCCATGGCGACGAGCACCTCCAGCACCATTTCTGACATCTGTACCGATAGACGGTCGATGTCGGAAAAGGGCGTCCGGTCCTTCTGCGCGGGTTCCATCCCGCAATTGTTCATCTCCGCGCCACCGTTCGTAGCCACTCGTCACCCATCCGACAGGCGATACACCTGCCCTTTCGCTAGATCGACCGAATTTTGTGCGGCCTCCGCACACGTCCGGGCGAAGGAATCAACCCACACGGACCGCCCTGTTTCCGGCATCACAGGTAACCAGTGGAATCACAGGCAACAGGTTGGCAACCGATGTGTAAAACTTCCGGGCATGATCGAACGGGTTAAGTTCGGGCTGGTCGGCTACGGCACCGGCGGCCGGGTGTTCCACGCGCCGCTGATCGCGTCGGCGGCGAACATCGATTTCACCGGTGTCGTCACCACGTCCGAAGAGCGGCGGGCCCAGCTGGCGCAGGAGCTTCCAGGCGTCGCGGCGTACGACTCGATCGCCGCGCTGGCCGCCGACGGTGTCCAGGCGGTGGCCATCTCCACGCCCGCCGCCACCCATGCCCCGCTGGCGCAGGAAGCGATCGCGGCAGGCCTCGCGGTCGTCGTCGACAAGCCTTTCGCCCTCGACGCGGAGACCGCACGCAAGCTGGTCACCTCCGCCGAGGAAGCGGGCGTACCGCTCACCGTCTACCAGAACCGGCGGTGGGACTCGGACATCCTCACCATCCGCAAGCTGATGGAGAACGGTTCGCTCGGCACGGTCCGCCGGTTCGAATCGCGGATGGAACGCTGGGCGCCCGACCGGCTGCCCAAGGACGCCGGCGGCGGCACCCTCCTCGACTTCGGTTCCCACCTGGTCGACCAGGCGCTGCAACTGCACGGCCCGGCCACCCGCGTCTACGCCGAGGTGCACGGCCCGGACGGCGGCCTCGACGACGACTTCTTCCTGGCCCTGCACCACGCCGGCGGCGTCGAATCCCACCTGTGGGGCAGCTGGCGCCAGGCCGGTCCCGGCCCGCGTTTCCGGGTCAGCGGCACCGCCGGCACCTACATCTCGCCCCTGCTCGACTGCCAGGAGGAGGTGCTCAAGTCCGGCAAGAACCCCGCCAAGCTCGGCGACCGCTGGGGCATCGAACCGGAACACCGCTGGGGCCACCTCTTCCGCGGCTCCACCGGCGCCCCCGTCGAGAGCTGCCGCGGCCGCTGGGACACCTTCTACCCGGCGGTGGCCTCGGCCGTCCTCGGCGAGGGGCCGCTCCCGGTCGACCCGTGGGACTCGGTCCGCGCCATGGAGATCCTCGACGCGGCCCGCATCAGCGCCACCCAAGGCGTCGCGGTCACCCTTTAAGGGCCTCACGTAGGCGCCGCCGGGATCCCCCCGCCGACCCGCTCAGACATCTGGCGGCGTCGGACAACCTTCCCGCCGGTCGACGCCTGCTGGTTCCCTCAACCATCCCCAAACCCCTCGACAATCGAAAACGAGGACACCCGCTGTGGGCGTGGCTACGCCCACAGCGGGTGTCCTCGTTTTCGGATATGCGGGAAGCCGCATCTCGAGGGCGCGGCTTCTTAACCCGCCACGGAGCGTCCCCGCCCGGCCGGGGACCCCGCTGCGGGGCCCGGCCACGCACCCGCTGTCGTTCGGCTGTATGCCGGGCGCGACCGGTCACGTGCCCACGGCGCCCGCCAGCCGGAAGGCCACCACCGCACCCGCCCAGCCGGAAGGCGCCCACCACACCGCCCGGCCGGAAGGCCACCACCACACCCGCCCGGCCGGAAGGCGCCGCTCAGTGGATGGCCGGGCGCACCCCGGGGCCGACGACGCGGGCGGTGGCCAGCGAATCCGGCAGGGCGGCGAGATCCAGCCCGCCCGGGACCCAGCAGATCGTGGAGCTGCCGGTTTCGGTCATCGCGGTGAGAACCCCGTCCGGGGTGAGGCCCGCGGAGAGCAGCAGCCGGATCTCCCGGGGGTTGACGCCCGGCGGGAGCGGCCCGTTGCCCAGATCGGTGCCGTAGCGGACGCTGCCGCCGAACTCCAGGAACCGCCGCAGGTTGCCGACCGCGACCTCGGCCGCCGGGTCCGGCTCGCCCCAGCCGTGGATGTCGAGCGTGCTGATCCAGGTCATCCGCTCCGCGCAGACCTTGAGCAGCGCGTCGTCGATCCGCTCGGTCCAGGGTGTGTGCGCCAGCATGGCGGCTCCGGCCGCCACGGCGGCGGCGACCGTCCCGGCGCCCTCCGCGTGCACCACCACCGGCAGTTCCACGGCCCGTGCCGCGGCGACCAGCGCCGCCAGCGTGGCCGGTTCCAGCATCGGCCCACCGGCATGCGCGGTCACCTTGATGAGGGTCGCCCCGGCCGTCCGGGCAGCGGCCACCGCCTCGGCGGCGCCGGCGACCGACCGGATCTCCCGCCAACTGCCCTCGGGCGCCCACGCCCGGTCGCTGGGATAGCCGCCGGGAGCGATCAGGAACGGTCCGGCAAAGCGGATCCTCGGCAACTCTGCGCCCGCTGCGAGGGCACGCCCGGCACCCGATGCGAGGGCACGCTCGGCTAGGGCGGCGACCTTCTCCGGCACGCCGCCGAGATCCCACACCTCGGCGATTCCACCGGCCCGGACCGTGCCCAGATCGACGAGCGCCGAATGCACGTGCGCGTCCACCAGCCCGGGCAGCAGCGTGCCCGGAAACCGCCGGGTGTCATCTCCATCCGGCGCGAGTTCAGCGGGCACCGGCCGAACCCGCCCGTCCGGCGCGACCCGCAGGGCCACCCCGGACCGCAGGCGCCCGCCCCACCAGACCGTCTCCGCGACCAGCCACTCAACCCGCCCGGCAGCAGCCATCGCCGGCGGCCAGGTGGAGGCGGGAGGCTCGGGCAGGGCGCCGGCCGAGGGGATCGGGGTCTCCTCGGCCACCGTGACGGTGGGGCGCGGGCCGGAGCCGCGCCGCAGGCCGGACAGGCCGCACCTGCCCGCGGAACCGCAGCAGCCCACCTCGGCCGCGGGCTCGTCACAAACCGCGGCCACCCCGGCCGCCGGCTCGTCACGAACGGCGGCCACCCCGGCCGCCGGCACGCCACAAACCGCGGCCACCCCGGCCGCCGGCTCGTCACGAACGGCGGGCGGCTCGGTGGGCTCGTTCACCGCGCGTTCTTCTGAAGCAGGTCGCGCAGCACCGCAAGCCCCTGATGCACCTCGGTGAAGCTGGTGCTCAGCGGGGCCGGGCCGATCCGCAGACCATCCGGTCGCCGGTAGTCGGGGATCACCCCGCTGTCCCACAGCGGCTCCAGGAACTCCCGGAAGCCGTTGCGCCGCAGCGTCACGTGGCCGCCGCGCCGGGCGGGCTCGCGCGGGCTCGCCACGGTGACGCCGTGCGGCGCCAGCCACTCGTCGGCCAGTTCCAGCACGAACTCGGTGAGCAGCAGCGACTTGGCGCGGACGGCGCCGATCCCGGCGTCCGCCAGCATGTCCAGGTTGGCGTGCAGCGGCACCATGCCCAGGATCGGCGGGGTGCCGCTGAGCAGCGCCCGCACCCCGTCGGCCGCCTCGTATCCCGGGCCCATCTCGAAGGAGGCCCGGTGGCCCATCCAGCCCTGGATCGGCTGCCGCAACTCGCCCTGCGACTCCCGCCGCAGGTAGGCGAAGGCGGGTGCTCCCGGGCCACCGTTGAGGTACTTGTAGGTACACCCGACGGCCAGGTCGACGCCCCACTCGTCCAGTTCGACCGGCACCGAGCCGGCCGAATGGCACAGATCCCACATGGCCAGCGCCCCGGCCGCGTGCGCGATCCGGTTGATCTCGGCGACGTCGGCGAGCCACCCCGACCGGTACGCCACATGGCTGAACAGCACCAGCGCGGTGTCCGCGTCGACCACCCCGGCGACCTGTGCCGGGTCGATGCCGGTGGCCGGGTCGGTCTCGATCCAGGCGAGTTCCAGGTTGCGTTCGGCGGCGATGCCCTCCAGAACGTACCGATCGGTGGGGAAGTTGTCGGTGTCGAGCACCACCTTGCGGCGGCCCGGCCGGGCGTCCACCGCGGCCCGGGCCAGTTTGTAGATGAGGACGGTGGTGGAGTCGCCGATCACCACCTGGCCGGGTCCCGCACCGAGCGCGATCGAGCCGAGCCGGTCGCCGAGGGTGAGCGGCCACTCCAGCCAGCCCTCGTCCCAGCCGCGGATCAGCCGGCCACCCCACTGCTCCCGGATGAACTCGTCGACCAGCCGGGCGGTGGCCTCCAGCGGCCGGCCCAGCGAGTTGCCGTCGAGGTAGGAGAGCAGGTCGGCGGGCGGCGGGGTGATGAACTGCTCCCGGAACGACGCGAGGGGGTCGGCCGCGTCCAGATCGGCGGCGCGGGCCAGCAGGTCATCGGTCGGGGAGGAGGTCAACGGGGCACTCCGATTTCGGTCCGGACGGCGTAGAGCTCGGGGAAGAATGTCAGATCGAGGGCGGCTCTCAGGAAGCCGACCCCGCTGGATCCGCCGGTGCCCCGTTTGAAGCCGATCGTCCGCTCCACCGTCTTCAGGTGGCGGAACCGCCACAACTGAAAGTTCTCCTCCAGGTCGACGAGTTCCTCGCAGGCCTCGTAGACGTCCCAGTTCTGTTCGGCGTTCTCGTAGATCCGCTGGAAGACCGGGACCAGGTCGGCCTGGTACTCATACGGCTCGGTGACGTCGCGCTCCAGGATCGCGGCCGGGACGGCGTGCCCGCGGCGGGCCAGGAAGCGCAGGAACTCGTCGTAGACGCTTCCGCTGGTCAGCGCGTCCTCCAGCAGGGCACGCGCGTCCGGCTGGTCGTCGAAGACCGACAGCATGTCCCGGTTCTTGTTGCCGAGCAGGAACTCGATCGCCCGGTACTGATGGCTCTGGAACCCGGACGACGTGCCGAGGAAGCTGCGGAACTGCGCATACTCCGTCGGGGTCAGGGTGGCCAGCACCGACCACTGCTCGGTAAGGGTGCGCTGGATGTGCTTGACCCGGGCGAGGCCCTTGAGCGCGGGACGCAGCTCGTCCTTGGCCAGGTGCACCTGCACCGCGCGCAGCTCATGAATGATCAGTTTCAGCCACAGCTCGGATGTCTGGTGCTGAACGATGAAGAGCAGCTCGTCGTGGTGCTCGGGCACGCTCACCGGGTGCTGCGACCCGAGGATCTCCGTGAGGTGCAGATATTCACCATACGAGAGATTGACCTTGAAGTCCCTGACGATGCTGTTCTCGAGCGGCCGCTGTGCCGACATCACGCCACCTCCTGCCCCAAGGAGATCACAGCGGCCCCCAATACACCCATCGGCCGTCGTGCCTGACGAACCGGCTGGTCTCCACCATCTCGCCGGGGTGCCCGCCGTCGGTGAAGCGCGCCCGGAACTCGACCGTCCCCTCCGCGTCGAAGACGCCGCCGCCGCTGTGGCCCAGCACGTCGAGGCGTGTCCAGCGCAGGCCGGGCTCCTTCGCCACGGTCGCGGGGCGCGTCGCCGGATGCCACGTCGCCAGCACGTAGTCGAGTTTGTCCAGCGCGAAGGCGCTGAATCGCGAGCGCATCAGCGCTTCCGGGTCCGCCGCGGCCTTCCCGTCGTGCAGGCTGCCACAACATTCCTCGTACGCCGGGCGCCCGCACGGGCACGCGGAAGAGGCCTTCCGGAGTCTGGGGGATCTACGAGCCATGCGCCCCAGTCTCCCCCAGCCCGCGGGCGACCCCCGACGCTGTCCACAACCCCCGCGCCGCCGCGGTTCAGCCGGCTTGTTGCTCGACCACGATCCCGCTGATCACCTTCTGGCAGCGGTCCAGTTCCTCGATCAGCCCCTGCATCTCCTCGATGGCGGAGACGGCGTTCTGGGTGTCGGCCCGGATCCCGCCGACCTGGGTGCCGATCTCGCTGGTCGCGGTGGCCGTCTCGTTGGCCAGGTCCTTGACCTCGCTGGCCACCACCGCGAACCCGCGGCCCGCCTCGCCGGCCCGGGCGGCCTCGATCGTCGCGTTCAGCGCCAGCAGGTTCGTCTGCTTGGCGATCGTCGCGATCAGTTGCACCACTTTGCCGATCTCCGTGCTGCTGGCCTCCAGCCGCTGGATGACCTGCACCGCGGTCTCGGCCGCGTGCACCGCCGCCTGGGTGGCGGTGGCCATGTCGTTGCTCACGTTGGCCAGCCGGTGCACCGAGTCCCGCGCCGACCAGTCGTTCTGCCCGGCCGCGGACGACGACCAGTCCTGCTGCTGGTTGTCGGGTCGGCCGTCGTTCTGATCCCAGTCGGACATGATGGTGGCGGCCCCTCTCTGCCGGTCTCCGCAAAACATCCCATCCCGCCCACCGGCCGCGGAGGGTTTTCCCGGATCAAGACCCCCACTTCCGGGCATTGATCCGCTGTCGCAGGGGGCGGGACGGCGCGGAGGGGCTGCAATCCGGTGGAAGTGTTGACGTGCCCGGCATCGCGCAGAGCGACGGCTTAACCGATTCAGGCGGGGGTGACCGGCCACACCGGGTGAAATATGCTCGCCCCCGGACCGCCGGAGAACCGGAGGCTCCGCAAATAATGCAAGACCTCCGCTTCGTACGGTTCAGTTTTTGCAAGGTTCTGACGTAGGATTCCGTGGTGACCAAACGACTAGCCGAGGTGGCTAAAAAGGCCGGAGTCAGCGAGGCGACCGTCAGCCGGGTGCTCAACGGGCGCACCGGCGTCTCCGAGGCCACCCGCACATCGGTGCTCACCGCCCTCGACGTGCTGGGCTACGAGCGGCCCACCAAACTGCGCGGCGAGCGGGCCCGGCTCGTCGGCCTGGTCCTGCCCGAGCTGCAGAACCCGATCTTCCCGGCCCTGGCCGAGGTGGTGACCGGCTCGCTGGCGCAGCGCGGGTTCACCCCGGCGCTGTGCGCACGGACGATCGGCGGCGTGCCGGAGTCGGATTACGTGGAGATGCTGCTGGACCACCAGGTGTCCGGCGTGATCTTCGCGGGTGGGTCGTATGCGCTGGCCGACGCCTCGCACGAGCACTACCTGCGGCTGACCGAGCGGGGCCTGCCCGTGGTGCTGGTCAACGCCGGCGTCGACGAGCTGGGCTTTCCGCGGGTGTCGACGGACGACGCGGTGGCCGTCGAGCAGGCGTACGGGCATCTGCGCTCCCTGGGTCACGAGCGGATCGGCATGGTGCTCGGCCCGGAGGGGCACATCCCGTCACGCCGCAAGCTGTCCGCGATGATCCGGGTGGCCGGCGCCGACGACACGGCTTCGCGGGTGGAGCGGTCCAGTTTCTCCATGGAGGGCGCGCGGGTGGCGGCGACCCGGCTGGTGGAGCGCGGCGTGACCGGCATCATCTGCGCGAGCGACGTGCTGGCGCTGGGCGCGATCCGGGCGGCGCGGCGCCTGGGCCGGTCGGTGCCGGCGGATGTCTCGGTGGTCGGCTTCGATGATTCCGCGTTCATGACCTGCACCGATCCGCCGTTGACGACGGTGCGGCAGCCGATCGAGACGATGGGCCAGGCCGCCGTGGATCTGCTGGTGGGCCAGATCGACGAGGCCCGCGAGTTCTCCGACGAGCTGTTGTTCGAGCCGGAGCTGGTGGTCCGGGGTTCGACGGCGCCCGCGCCGAGGACCTGACGAGACACCCCGTCTGAGGCCGCCGACCACCTGGTCGGCGGCCTTCTTTGTGCCCGAAATCCGATCCAGCCGTAACACAGTCGAGTTTTTTCATGAAGAAATCGAAACCTTGCGTCAACATGTTCGCCTCGTTACAGTGACTCCACTCACTACGGGAAACAGTCCTCACCGTAGGGCGGTCCGTAGCGACCACAACGCAGATCACGAAGGCCATGGATAGACCCGTTCCCGAAGGGATGGACCGATGTCCGTACCGCAGTACCGGAAGGTTGCGGCGCTCGCGCTCGTGGCCGGCCTGGGACTCAGCCTCACGGCGTGCTCCACCAAGAGCGACGACGACGGCGGGGCGGAAGCCGCCGGCAAGGTCACCATCACGGTCGA
Organism: Actinoplanes sp. NPDC049802; assembly: GCF_040656595.1. Classification (NCBI taxonomy): domain Bacteria; kingdom Bacillati; phylum Actinomycetota; class Actinomycetes; order Micromonosporales; family Micromonosporaceae; genus Actinoplanes; species Actinoplanes sp. NPDC049802. Next base: position 33,523 of record NZ_JBFAMR010000056.1, on the reverse strand, counting down.
CTGTCAGCCGGTCGCCGCGCAGAAGGAGCTGCTCCAGAACTGGAACGCGGATGTCGCCGAGTTCCAGAAGCAGAACCCCGACATCGTCATCAAGAGCATCAGCGTCGGCCAGCAGTGCAACAACCCGCCGGACTTCACCGCGCGCCTGGCCGGTGGCACCACGACCGACGTCTTCTACGGCTACATGACCGATCTCCAGCAGGTGCTGGACTCCGGCCAGGCCATGGACATCACGCCGTACGTCAGCAAGGACACCATCGCGACCTGGGACAGCGTCGACCCGGCGCTCAAGGAGGTCTTCACCGACAGCGGCAAGCTGTACGGCGTACCGGTGAAGAATTATTCGATGGGTCTGGTCTACAACAAGGCCCTGTTCCAGAAGGCCGGCCTGGACGTCGACAACCCGCCGAAGACCTGGCCCGAGGTGCGGGAGGCGGCCAAGAAGATCTCCGCCACCGACAAGAGCGTGGCCGGGTACGCGGAGTACAGCGCCGGCAACACCGGCGGCTGGCACTTCACCTCGCTGCTCTACTCGCAGGGCGGCCGGATCCTGTCCGAGGACGGCAAGAAGGCCGCCTTCAACTCCGCCGAGGGCAAGCAGGTCCTGCAGAACCTCAAGGACATGCGGTACGGCGACGACAGCATGGGCAGCCGCCAACTGCTGCAGTGGGGCGACCTGCTGACCAACGCGGCGGCCGGCAAGGTCGGCATGTTCATCGGCGCGCCGGACACCACCCAGGCGATCGTCAGCCAGTTCAAGGGCAGATTCGAGGACTGGGCGGTCGCCCCGCTGCCGGGTCAGACCGACCTGGGCAAGGGCACGCTGGGTGGTGGCGAGGGCTACTTCTTCAAGAAGGACCTCACCTCCGAGCAGGTCGAGGCGGGCCTCAAGTGGATCGCCTACCAGAAGCTGACGCCGGGCAAGGGCCAGTTCGACTACGCGCGGGCCAAGCCGCAGAACTACCCGGTCGGCCTGCCGCAGCCGCTGCTGTTCGCGAACGGCACCGAGGCGCAGAAGCAGGAGTTCGAGCTGCGCAAGGCGAACGCGAACGTACCGGTGGAGAACTTCGCGCTGTTCGAGGCGAAGCAGCTGCCGATCGTCGGCGAACCGCGGGACGCGCAGGCGATCTACGCGATCCTCGACTCGGCGATGTCCGGGGTCCTCACCGACCCGAACGCGAACATCGACACGCTGCTCAAGACCGCCGAGGAGAAGGTCAACCAGCTGCTGGCGGCCGGTAGTTGAGGATGGCCGTCCTGACCGCCCCCGCCCCGGCGAAAGCCGCGGCGGGGGTCTCCCCGAAGAGTCGCCGCAAGATCCGCGACAACCTGACCGGGCACGGGTTCCTGATCGGCGCGGTCCTCTGCTTCGCCCTGTTCATGTGGTACCCGATGATCCGCGGGCTGGTGATGAGCTTCCAGCGCACCCGCCGCGGCGTCACCACCTGGGTGGGCTGGGACAACTACCTCCGCATCATCGACGACCCGAGTTTCTGGGTCGCCTGGAAGAACACCTTCTACTTCACCGGCCTGGCGCTGATCCTCGGATTCGCGGCGCCGTTCTTCCTGGCCATCCTGCTCAACGAGTTCCGGCACGCCAAAGGCTATCTGCGGGTGCTGGTCTACCTGCCCGTCATGCTGCCGCCGGCGTCGGCGCTGTTCCTCTTCAAGTACTACGCGTACGACCCGAGCGACGCCGGCCTCTTCAACGCTCTCCTGAAAGCGGCACATCTGCCGACCTCGGAGTGGATGCAGTCGCCGACCATGACGATGCCGGCCATGGTGATCGCCTCCACCTGGATGAACATGGGCGGCGCGGTGCTGATCTACCTGGCGTCGCTGCAGAACATCTCCGGCGATCTGTACGAGGCCGCCGAACTGGACGGCGCCGGCATCTGGAAACGGATCTGGCACGTCACCATCCCGCAGACCCGGCTCATCCTGGCACTGCTCGCGATGATGCAGATCGTCGCCACCATGCAGCTGTTCATCGAGCCCCTGATCCTGGCCAACGGCGCCGGAACGCAGGACTCCGCGACCTCGGTGGTGTATCTGATCTACCAGCACGGCTTCTTCCAGAACGATCTGAACGGCGCCGCGGCCCTCGGTGTGATCATGCTCCTGGTCCTGGCCGTCTTCTCCGCCGTCTACCTGCGGTTGAGCACGAAGGACTGACCATGACCCGGACACTCATCTCGCACGCTCAGCTCCGGCGCGGCCGCGGCCGGGTGCTCTACTGGACGCTGCTGACCGTCGTCGTCGTGGGGTTCACGCTCGTCTTCCTCGGGCCGCTCTACTGGATGGTCACCGGCGCGCTCAAGTCGGGCCAGGAGATCGCGCAGACGCCGCCGACGCTGTTCCCGCAGGACCCGCAGCCGCAGAACTACGTCGACGCGTGGACCCAGCTCGACCTGGCGAAACTACTGTTCAACACGTTCTACTACGCGGCCGGGGCGGTGCTGTTCCAGTTGGTGTTCGACACCTCGGCGGCGTACGCGCTGTCCAAGCTGCGGCCGGCGTTCGGCAACGCGATCCTCAGCGCCATGCTGGCGACGCTGATGATCCCGGCGATGGTGCTGATCGTCCCGCAGTATCAGACGGTGATCGACCTGCCGGTGCTGAACCTCAGCCTGCTCGACTCGCCGTTCGCGATCTGGCTGCCGATGGTCGCCAACGCGTTCAACATCTTCCTGCTCAAACGGTTCTTCGACTCGATCCCGGAAGAGATCATGTCGGCTGCGTTCGTGGACGGCGCCAGCGCCCTGCGTACCCTCTGGTCGATCATCCTGCCGATGTCGCGGCCGATCCTGGGCGTGGTGTCGATCTTCGCGGTGACCGCGGTGTGGAAGGACTTCCTCTGGCCGCTGCTGGTCATGCCGCACCCGGAGACCCGCACGATCAGCGTCGGCATCTACGCCTTCGCGGCCGGCACCCCGCAGAACGTGGTGGTCGCCGCGTCGGTCATCGCAGCACTGCCGACCGTGATCATCTTCCTGATCTTCCAGCGCAACATCATGTCGGGCCTGACCGCAGGCAGCCTCAAGGGATGACTCCGATGACAATGCAGTGGTGGCGTGACGCGGTGATCTACCAGGTCTATCCGCGCAGTTTCGCCGATGGCGACGGCGACGGGGTCGGTGACATCGCCGGTGTCCGCGCCCGGCTCGGCCACCTGAGAGATCTCGGCGTCGACGCGATCTGGATGAGCCCGTGGTACCCGTCCCCGATGGCCGACGCCGGTTACGACGTGTCCGACTTCCGCGACATCGACCCGGTCTTCGGTGACCTGTCCCAGGCGGAGGCACTGATCGGGGAGGCGCACGCGGCCGGAATCCGGATCATCGTCGACATCGTGCCGAACCACATCTCCAGCGAACATCCGTGGTTCCGGGCGGCGCTGGCCGGCGGTCCCGAGCGCGACTACTTTTGGTTCCGTAAGAGCCGAAATATGCCTACAAACTGGGTGGGTGAGTTCGGTGGCACGGCGTGGACCCGAGTCGACGACGACACGTGGTACCTGCACCTTTTCACCCCGGAGCAGCCCGACCTCAACTGGGACCATCCCGACGTGCGCGCCGAGTTCGAGAGCATCCTGCGGTTCTGGTTCGACCGGGGCGCCGACGGCATCCGAATCGACTCGGCGGCGCTGCTGTTCAAGGATCCGGCGCTGCCCGAGGTGGTCGACGGACAGCCGCACCCGTTCCACGATCTGGACGCGGTGCACGACGTCTACCGCTCGTGGCGCCGGATCGCCGACGAATACACCGACCGTGCGCTGATCGGCGAGGTGTGGATGCCGGACGTCGAGCGGTTCACCAACTACCTGCGCCCCGACGAACTGCACGCGGCGTTCAACTTCGACTTCCTGGGCTGCGCCTGGGACGCGCGGCTGATGCGCGACTGCGTCAACCGGACCCTGCACGCGCACGCCCACGTCGGCGCCCCGCCCACCTGGGTGCTGTCCAACCACGACGTGACCCGGCACGTGACCCGCTACGGCCGGGCCGACACCACGTTCAGCTTCGCGAACAACCTCGACGGCACCCCGGTCGACCTGGAACTGGGCACCCGCCGCGCCCGGGCCGCCGCGCTGCTCACCCTCTCCCTGCCCGGTTCCGCCTACATCTACCAGGGCGAAGAACTCGGGCTCTGGGAGAACGAGCAGATCCCCGAAGATCGAATTCAGGATCCGATGTACGCGCGCCGCGGCCACACCCGGGACGGCTGCCGGGTGCCGATGCCCTGGTCCGGTGACGAGCCGCCGTACGGCTTCACCACCGGCGAGCCGTGGCTTCCCCAGCCGGCCGAGTGGAAGGACCGGACCGTACAGGCCCAGACCGGCGACCCCAGCTCGATGCTGGAGCTCTACCGGTCGGCGACCCGCCTGCGTACCTTCACGGACCGCGACTTCGCCTGGCTGGATCTCGGTCCCGAGGTGCTCGCCTGGAGCCGCGGCGCGGACTTCGCCTGCGTGCTCAACCTCTCCGGCGGCCCCGTCCCCCTGCCCGAGCACGAGACCGTCCTGCTCGCCAGCGGCCCCCTCGACGGCGCCCTCCTCCCCCGGGACACCGCGGTCTGGCTGCACCGCTGACAAGCGTGTGGGTTTCGGGTGCGGTACGCACCCGAAACCCACACGCTGCCGGGTTGTCCACAGGCGTCCTCGGGCGGGCGTTCAGAGCTGCCAGGCTGGCGCGATGGCCGCTCAGCCCGACTTCGATGATGAGTTCTCCCGGACGTGCTTCCAGCAGTCCGGTGTGCTGACCACCGACCAGGCGATTCGGCTCCAGGGCCGAGGGCAGGTCCGCGGGCATCTGCGGGCGCGCCGATGGCGCCGCCTCTGCCGCGGCATCCTCTGCACGACCAACGGCTCCCTGGTCCGTGCCCAGCAACTGTGGGTCGCGGTCCTGGCCGCGGGGCCGGAAGCTCTGCTGGCCGGGGTCACCGCGCTGACCGAGGCCGGTGTGCGAGGGCTACGGGAGGAGAACCTGCGTGTGCTGATTCCCGCGGCTCGCAGCAGGACCCTTCGGATACCGGCGATGCCACCCGACATGCCCGCCCTCCGCGTCACCCGTACCCGGGTGTTGCCGGAAGAGCACCGGCAGGCGGGTCACCCACCACGGGTCGTCACCGCGCGGGCCCTGGTCGACGCTGCCGCCTGGGCACCCAGCGACGCCGCCGCCCGGACGATCATCGCGGCCACTCTCCAGCAGAAGCGTGTGACACCCGACGAGGTTCTCGAGGTGCTGGCCATGCGGCGGCGACTGCCGTGGGCCGGGACCATCAGGAGAACCGTCCTCGACGTCGCGGGTGGCGCCGAGGCACTGTCGGAGATCGACTTCTTGGACCTGTGCCTGAGGTTCCGGCTGCCGCGCCCCAGTCTCCAACGGGTACGCCGGGACGCCTCCGGACGGCGGCGCTACCTCGACGCCTACTGGCCGATGTGGCGGCTACATGTCGAGGTGGACGGTTCCCATCACATGGATGCCCGCCAGTGGGAGGACGACATGCTCCGGCAGAACCTGGTGTGGATCGACGGCGACCGGATTCTCCGTTTCCCCGCCGGCCTCATCCGCAGCCGGCCCGAGATGGTGGCGAATCAACTGCGAGCGGCCCTCACCGCCGCAGGCTGGCAGCCCAACAGCGGTGTGTGGGTTTAGGGCGCGAATCGCACCCGAAACCCACACGCCGCTGGATCCCAGCCAGCACGGATCCCGCGACCACTCGCAACCCCACACGCCGCTGGATCCCAGCCAGGCACGAACCCCGCGACCACTGGCAACCCCACACGCCGCTGGATCCCAGCCAGGCACGAACCCCGCGGCCACTCGCAACCCCACAGCAGTGTGTGGGTTTCGGGCGCGGTACGCGCCCGAAACCCACACGCCGTTGGGTGAGGTCACGCATCGGCCCGGCGGGCGCGTTACGGCGGTGAGGCCGCAGCGCGCTCGCGTGGCGGGGCGGAACGGCCCCGATTCTTCGGGGACGATCCGCCGCGTACCGGAAAGGGGTTGCGACAGGCTCGAAGGCGGCGGCGAATCGCCACGAGCGGCACGTGTGGGTTTAAGGCGCGATGCGGACCCTAAACCCACACACCAGGGGTTGAGATGGGGCGGGCGTCGCCGAGGATCGGATCGACCTCGTACATGCGGGCTTCGGCGAGGTCGAAGTACATGCCGGCGAGGCGTAGCCGGCCGGCGGCCTCGGCGGCCCGGACCGACGGATAGGTGCGCAGGTTGGTGAGCTGCTGGACGACGTTGTCGGTGCAGCAGCGTTCCTCGTCGCCGCCGTCGTTGAACCGGACCCGGGAGAGGGCGAGCCAGTCGCTGAGGGCGGAGCCGGACCGGGCCGCTCCGCTCATCAGGGCGCGGACGGCGCCGCAGCCGGAGTGGCCGCAGACCGTGATGGTGGTGACGCCGAGGACGTCGACGGCGTATTCGACGGCGGCGCCGGCCGAGGCGTCGCCGGCGCCGTGCGGGGGCACGATGTTGCCGACGTTGCGGACGCAGAACAGGTCGCCCGGGCCGCTCGCGGTGATCAGGTTGGGCACCACCCGGGAGTCGGCGCAGGTGATGAAGAGCTGTTGCGGGCGCTGGCCGTCGCGGGCGAGGTCGGCCAGGTGCGGCCGGACCAGCGGGGCGACCGTGCGCTCGAACTCGGCGATGCCGGCCGCCATGGCGCCGCGGCGCTGCTGGTCCATGTCCTGCCAGCGTGACCAGGAGCCGAGCACGCGCGGGGTGCGTTTGCCGCTGCCGAGCCGGCCGGAGGTGGCCTGGGAGAACCAGGAGTCGTGCACTTCGCGGATGCGGACCGTGCCGCCGGTCCGTTCGTGCGCCGAGCACCAGTCCCGGATGGTCTCGTAGGCGCCGTGGTCGAGGTAGTCGAGGTGCAGCTCGATGTCGACGTCGCTGCCGCCGGGGACGGCGCCCAGCTCGCGGGTGAGGCGGGCCGACTCGACGAACGACAGGGTGCCGTTGATGGTGACGAGCCAGTCGCCGGGGGCGCGTTCGACCCGGCGGATCTCCGAGCGGGTGAGCCGCCAGAGGATCAGCAGCGCCGCGGTGATCATGCCGAGGGCGACCCCGGTGAGCAGGTCGGTGAAGACCACGCCGGCGGCGGTGACCAGGTAGGTGGGCAGTTCCCGGTGGCGGGCGTAGGTGCGGATCTGGGCCAGGCTGACCAGGCGGAGACCGACCACGATCAGTACGGCGGCCAGCACCGCCATCGGGATGGTCTCCAGCAGGCCGGCGCAGAACAGTACGAACACCGCGATCCAGACACCGTGCAGGATCGACGAGAGACGGGTACGCGCGCCGGCCGCCACATTCGTCGAACTGCGCACGATCACGCCGGTCACCGGGAGCCCGCCGAGCAGGCCGGACACCGTGTTGGCGGCGCCCTGGGCGACCAGTTCCCGGTTGAGGTTGGCGCGCGGGCCGTCGTGCAGACGGTCGACGGCGACCGCGGAGAGCAGCGATTCGACGCTGGCGACGAGGGCGATGGTGAGGACGGCGACGGCGATCTCGCGTGCCGGGGCGTCCGGCCAGACGGGTGTGATCAGTCCGGCGAGCGGTTCGCCGGGCAGCCGGACCCGGTCGACGTCGGCACCGATGGCGACGGCGAGCACGGTCATCGACACCACCGCGACCAGGGCGGCCGGCAGCATGGAGATCCGGACCAGGCGGGGCCAGGCCACCAGGATGACGACGGTGAGGACGCCCAGCGTGGCGGCTGCCCCGTGGTGGGCGGCGATCTGGCCGGGCAGGTCGCGCAGGTTGCGCCAGGCGGAGCTCTGCGGGGTGCCGCCGAGCATCACGTGCACCTGGCTGAGTGCGATGACCAGGCCGATGCCGGCGAGCATGCCGTGGACGACGGCGGGTGACAGGGCGAGGGCGGCGCGGCCGAGCCGGGACGCGCCGAGGACGATCTGAACGAGGCCGGCGACCGCGACGATGGCGGCGGTTCCGGCGAATCCGAAGTCGGCGACGGTGCCGGCGACTATCACGGTGAGGCCGGCGGCCGGGCCGCTGACCTGTAAGGGGGCTCCGCTGAGGGCGCCCGCGACGATGCCGCCGATGACGGCGGCCACCAGTCCGGAGAGCAGGGGCGCTCCGGAGGCGGCCGCGATGCCTAGGGACAGTGGGATGGCGATCAGGAAAACGACGATGGACGCCGGCAAGTCCCGGCGCAGATTCTGCGTCAAGTCGGACATTTCGGCAATATACCGAAGATCGGTTAACGGGTGATTAACTAAGCGGTCCTTACAGTAAGCACACAGAAAAGTGCCGCCTGGCTGATATCCAGGCGGCACCTCGGGCGCATAACTATGCGGTCAGGACTTCCAGACCTCGCTGTTGGCCTCGTAGATCTCCCGCAGGATGGCAGGCACGTCGTAGGTCAGCTTCCAGTCCGGGTAGTGCTCCTCGAACCGGCCGGTGCCGCTGATCCACCACTGGTGGTCACCCTGCCGGGCCTGGTCCACGTACTCGGTGCGCGCCTCCAGGCCGGTGATCTGCGACGCGATCGCGAACGCCTCGATGTGCGAGCAGTTGGAGAACCGGCCGCCACCCATGTTGTAGATCTCCGCCACCCGCGGCGCCCGGTGGAACGCCTCGAACGCGGTGATCAGGTCGTGCGAGTGGATGGCGTCGCGGACCATCTTGCCCTTGTAACCGAAGATCTTGTACGTCCGCTGCTCCATCACGCAGCGCATCACGTACGCCAGGAAGCCGTGCAGCTCGGCCGCCGAGTGGCCGGGACCGGTCAGCGTGCCGCCCCGGAACACCGCGGTCGGCATGTCGAAGTAGCGCCCGTACTCCTGGACCATGACGTCGGCCGCCACCTTCGAGGCGCCGAAGACCGAGTGCATGCTGTTGTCGATCGTCATGGTCTCGTCGATGCCGCCGTACCACTTGTGGTCCTCGGGCAGCTCGTACCGGGTCTCCAGCTCGACCAGCGGCAGCGAGTTCGGCGTGTCGCCGTACACCTTGTTGGTGGAGGTGAAGATGAACGGCGCGTCGATGGCGTGCCGCCGGGTCGCCTCCAGCATGTTGATCGTGCCGACCGCGTTGACGTCGAAGTCGGTGAACGGCTCGCGGGCGGCCCAGTCGTGGCTCGGCTGCGCGGCCGCGTGGATGACCAGCCCGATGTTCGACCCGAGATCGGCGAAGAGCCTGTCCAGGCCCTCCCGGTCGCGGATGTCGAGGCTGTGGTGGGTGTACCGGTCGCCGACCTCCTTGACCAGCCGCTGCAGGTTCCACTGGGTGGAGCCGTCGGCGCCGAAGAAGTAGCCGCGCATGTCGTTGTCGACCCCGACCACGTCCATGCCGAGGGCGGCGAAGTGCCGGACCGCCTCCGATCCGATCAGGCCGGCCGATCCGGTGATTACCACGACGCTGCTCATTGAAGGACCTCCGCGGGTGTCGGGCGTCACCGGGCGACACTACCGGTGAGCAGCAAAGGACCTCCGGCCCGGGCTGGAGTGTCGCGATCGTCATGCTTGACGGCCGCGCGAAACGGGCACGTCACAGATTCGCTACATCCGATGGGAAGGCTCCGGCGAAACCGGGCTGAACCTATGCAGAGGCGGTCTCGATGACGGAGTCACTACAGGCGTCGGATCCGCGCGTCCCCGAACGGGCCGCACTCACCCTCGGCGTGGAGGAGGAACTCCACGTCGTCGACCTCGGCACCCGGGAGCTGGTCCCCCGGGCGCCGGAGATCCTGGACCGGCTGGACGGGGCACACTTCTCGGCCGAGCTGCACCGGTCGGTGGTGGAGACCAACACCCCGGTCAGCGCCACTCTGGACGACCTGCGGGACGGGATCGTCGCGCGCCGCCGGGCGGCGATCGGGGTGGCCGAGTCGCTCGGCCTCGGGCTGGTCGCGGCCGGCACCGTCCCCCTGGTCGACCTGGACGCGCTGCCGGTGACCCCGACGTCCCGCTACCGGCGGATGCTGAGCGAATACCAGATGCTCGTCCGGGAGCAGCTGATCTGCGGCGCCCAGGTGCACGTCGGGGTGCCGGACCGGGACGAGGCGGTGGCGGTGGCCCAGCGGGTGTCGCCGGTGCTGCCGGTGCTGCTCGCGCTGTCGGCCAGCTCGCCGTACTGGATGGGCGAGGACTCCGGGTACGCCAGCGTCCGTTCCCTGGTGTGGATGCGCTGGCCGACCGCCGGCGACAGTGGCACGCTGCGCTCGGCGGAGGAGCACGAGGCGCTGGTCAGCGACCTGATCTCGTCCGGCACGATCAGCGATCCCAAGATGGTCTATTTCGACGTCCGGCCGTCCGCGCACGTGCCCACCGTGGAGCTGCGGGTCACCGACGCCAGCCCGGACACCGAGACCGTGGTGCTGCTGGCCGGGATCTTCCGGGCGCTGGTGCTGCGGGCTCAGGGCGAACACCGGCGCGGGCTGCCCCTGCCCCATCCAACCGCCCCACCCACCACCCGTAGAACGGAGACGGAGCCTTTCCTGATCCGTCCGCCGCTGCACCGGGCGGCGATGTGGCGGGCCGCCCGGTCCGGTCTGGAGGGCGATCTGCTGGACCTGCCCCGCTCCCCGGTCCCGGTGCCGGCCGCCGTGGCGGTCGAGCGCCTGGTCGGCGAGCTGCGGCCGTACCTGGAGGAGCTGGGCGACTGGGATCAGGTCTTCGACCTCACCCTGCGGGCGCTGAGCCGGGGCAGCGCGGCGGCCCGGCAGCGGCGTGCGCTGGCCCGGCGCGGCCGGCTCTCCGACGTGGTGGACGCGCTGGTGGCGGAGACCCGGGGCGGGGCCACCGGGACGGGCCCGGCCGGCGCTCCGGCGCCGTCACTGCTCGAGGCGTACGCCGCCGACGGCGACGAGGCGTTCCCGGCCGGGCGGGTCTCCCCCGCGTACGCCGGGATCCTGCCGGTGCTCACCTCGCTGGGCGCCACCGGCCTGCGGCAGCGCGAGGACCACCGTGACGACGAGCAGCGGGCCCGCGGCATCACGTTCAGTGTGGCCGGCGAGGCGGCGACCCGGCTGTTCCCGTTCGACCTGGTGCCCCGGATCGTGCCGGCCGGCGACTGGCGGCGCCTCACCGAGGGCCTGGTCCAGCGGGTGCGGGCGCTGGACGCGTTCCTCGACGACGTCTACGGCGACCGGCAGGTGGTGGCCGACGGGGTGATCCCGGAGTGGGTGATCGACGGGTCGCCGGAGCTGCGGGCCAGCGGCGCCCTGATCAGCCGGACCGCGGTCCGCACCCAGGTGGCCGGGGTGGACCTGGTTCGCGACGGGGACGGGAACTGGTGTGTGCTGGAGGACAACCTGCGGGTGCCGTCCGGGATCGCGTACGCCATGCAGAACCGCCGTCTCACCTGGAGCGTCCTGCCGGAGCTGCCCCGCCCGGCCGCGCTGATGTCGGTGGAGGAGACGCCGCGCCTGCTGAAGCGGGCGCTGCTGGAGGCGGCCGGCCCGTCGGCCGGTGACGATCCGGCGCTGGTGGTGCTCAGCCAGGGCCCGGACGACTCGGCCTGGTTCGAGCACCGGATGCTGGCCGAGGCCATGGAGGTCCCGGTGGTCCGCAGCACCGAACTGTTCGTCGACGAGGGCCGGGTGTGGCGGCTGCGCGACGGCCACCGGCACCCCGTCGACGTCATCTACCTGCGGATGGGCGAGGACAGCCTGGTGCACTCACCGGGCGCGGACGGCATGCCGCTCGGCCCCAGCCTGGTGTCGGCGCTGCACGCGGACACCGTGGTGCTGGCCAACGCGCTCGGCAACGGTGTGGCCGACGACAAGGCGGTGTACGCCTTCGTGCCCCGCCTCATCGAGTACTACCTGGGCCAGAAGCCGCTGCTCGCGGACGTGCCCACCTACCTGTGCGGCATCCCGGAGCAGCGGGCCGAGGTGCTGGGCCGGCTGGACGAGCTGGTCTGCAAGCCGGTCGACGGCTACGGCGGCGACCGGATCGTGATCGGCCCGCACGCGAGCCCCGCCGATCTGGAGGCGCTGCGCCGGCAGATCAGGGCGGCGCCGCACCGCTGGGTGGCGCAGGAGCTGGTCGAGCTCTCCACCCATCCGGTCTTCGACGGGCACCGTCTCGCCCCGCGGCACGTGGATCTGCGGGCGTTCGTCTTCACCGGGAAGGAGTCGGTGGTGGCGCCGGCCGCCCTGACCCGGGTGGCGCCCGCCGGCAGCATGATCGTCAACTCCTCGCGGGGCGGCGGATCGAAGGACACCTGGTTGCTCGGCTGACATCGGGAGGTAATTTCATGTGTGGAATCGCCGGGGAGATCTGCTACGGCGAGCGGGCCGCGGACACCGGCGCGGTCCGGCGGATGCTGCCAGGCCTTGCGTCGCGCGGCCCGGACGGGCACGGATTCTGGTCGAACGGGCGGATCGCTCTCGGTCACCGGCGGCTGAAGATCATCGACTTGTCGGAGGCCGGCGCCCAGCCGATGACCGATGACCGGCTCGGGCTGACCGTGGTCTTCAACGGCTGCGTCTACAACTACCGGCAGCTGCGCGACGAACTGGCGAAGGACGGCTACCGGTTCTTCTCCACCTCGGACACCGAGGTGATCCTGAAGGCGTACCACCGGTGGGGCGCCGACTGTGTCACCCGGTTTCTCGGGATGTTCGCCTTCGCCGTGGTGGAGCACGACAGCGGGACCGTGACGCTGGCCCGGGACCGGCTCGGGATCAAGCCGCTCTACCTGGCCGAGTCGCCGGGCCGGCTACGGTTCGCCTCCACGCTGCCCGCGCTGCTGGCCGCGGGCGGTGTGGACACCACCATCGACCGGGTGGCGCTGCAGCACTACATGACGTTCCACTCGGTGGTGCCGGCGCCGCGGACGATCCTGTCCGGGATCCGCAAGCTGCCGCCGGCCACGGTCCGGGTGATCCGCGCCGACGGCACGTCCACCGAGCGGGTCTACTGGGAGGCGTCGTTCACCCGTGCGATGGAGCGGGCCGACTGGGCTCAGGCGGTCCGGGAGAAGCTGCGGCAGGCGGTGGAGCGCCGGATGGTCGCCGACGTGCCGGTCGGGGTGCTGCTCTCCGGGGGGCTGGACTCGAGCCTGATCGTGGCGCTGCTGGCCGAGCGGGGGCAGGCGGGGCTGACCACGTTCAGCATCGGGTTCGAGGCCGGGGGTGGCGAGAGCGGGGACGAGTTCGAGTACTCGGACATCGTGGCCAAGCAGTTCCAGACCACCCACCACCAGATCAGGATCGGTCACGAGCGGTTCCTGCCGGCCGTGGAGCGGACCGTCGCCGCGATGAGCGAGCCGATGGTGAGTCATGACTGCATCGCGTTCAATCTTCTCAGCGAAACAGTGCGAGAGCATGTCAAGGTGGTGCAATCTGGGCAGGGTGCCGACGAGATCTTCGCCGGTTACAGCTGGTACCCGCCCCTCGCCGGCGTGCCCCGGGAACAGGCCGTCGAGGCGTACGCGAAGGAGTTCTTCGACCGGCCGCACGCCGAACTGGCCCGGCAGCTGAACCCGGCGTGGCTGATCGACGAGGACGTGGCCCGGCAGTTCGTGGCGGAGAGCTTCGGCCGGCCCGGGGCGACCACGGCGGTCGACGCGGCGCTCCGCTTGGACTCGCAGGTGATGCTCGTCGACGATCCGGTCAAACGGGTCGACAACATGACTATGGCGTGGGGGCTGGAAGCACGCGTACCGTTCCTGGATCACGAACTGGTCGAGCTCGCGGCGGCCTGCCCGCCCGAGCTGAAACTGGCCCACGACGGCAAGGGAGTGCTCAAGGAGGCGGCCCGCGGGCTGGTGCCCGACGAGGTCATCGACCGGCCGAAAGGCTACTTCCCGGTGCCCGGCATCCGGCACCTGGACGGGCCGGTGCTGGACATGGTGCGGGAGGCGCTGCACGCGCCCGCCGCCCGGGAACGGGCGCTGTTCCGGCCGGAGTACGTGTCGGCGCTGCTCGCCGACCCGAACACCCCGCGCACCACGCTCGGGGCGAATCAGTTGTGGCAGCTCGCGCTGCTGGAGATGTGGCTGCAGACAGTTCTCGACTAGAAGCAGGGGGATCGGAATGGAGGGTCAGCTCCACCGTGTCGATGTGACGGTGCTGCCCGCGGGCTGGAGTCGCATCGCGTCGGAGCTCGCCGGGAACTGGTCGCCGGCCCTGTCGCCGGACGGACGGCACCTGGCGTACGTCTCCGACCGGGACGGCACCCCCGCGGTCTGGGTGCAGCCGGTCGGCAGTGAGCTGACCTTTCGCGTCGACACCGGTCCCGAGCCGGTGTCGACGGTCGCCTGGTCGTCCGGCGGCGGCTGGCTGGCCTGCCGGATCGCCCCGGGCGGGGCGCCACGGCAGGAGGTGTGGCTGGTCCGGCCGGACGGCTCCGATCTGCATCAGGTTGCCGGGTTCGGCACCGACACCGCGGACAACATGCGCTGGCTGCCCGGCCGCCCGGTGCTGGCCCTCACCGAGAACCTGACCAGCGCCGTCCTCGTCGACGTCACCGCGGAGACCAGGACGGTGATCGCGCGGGGCGACCTCCTCTCGCTCCTCGACGTGGACCCGGCCGGGCGCTTCGCGCTTCTGCGGTACGGGCCACGCGGCGCCCGCGAGATCATCCTGCGTGACCTGTCCACCGGCACCGAGAAGCCGGTCACCCGCGGCGAGCAGGCGGTGTTCAGCCCCGGCGGCGGGTGCGTCTACGCGCTCAGCCAGGACGGCGAGTTCCCGGCCCTGATCCGGGTGGCCGGCGACGCCGTGGAGGTGCTGGCGTCCGGCGGCGAGGTGGAGGACTTCACGATCACCGCGGACGGGCGTACCGCTGCGGTGTTGTGGAACGTCCGGGGAGGCGAGTCGGAGGCCGCGCTGATCGACCTGGACCACGACGCCGATCGCGGCCCGAAACCGGTGTCGCCGCTGCCCAGTCCGGTGGTCGGCGGCCTGGCGTGGAGTTTCGACGCGTCCACGCTGGCCTTCACGGCGGAAGGCCCCGGCCAACCGCACGGCGTCTGGGTCTGGCAGCGGGAGACCGGCGGGATACGTGCGGTCTCCGCGACTCCGGCGTCACCGAACGCGGTCCACCCGACCCTGGAGGCGGTCACGGCGCACGACGGGCTCACCCTCACCGGGTGGCTCTTCCGGCCCGGTACGCCCGGGCCGCACCCGACCGTGCTGTGGTTCCACGGCGGCCCGGAGGCGCAGGAGCGTCCCGGGCACGGCCCGCTGTTCCAGACGCTGGCCGCCCGGGGCATCGCGGTCTTCGCGCCGAACGTGCGCGGTTCCTCCGGGTTCGGGCGGGCGTTCGTGGACGCGGACAACGGGGCGCGCCGCCACGACGCGATCGAGGACGTCCGGTCCTGCGTGACGTTCCTCCAGGAGGCCGGCATCGCGGGAAAGATCGGGATCATGGGCCGGTCCTACGGCGGTTACCTGACGCTGGCCGCACTGACCGCCTTCCCGGACCTGTTCGCCGTCGGCGTCGACATCTGCGGCATGTCCGATTTCAAGACCTTCTACCAGCACACCGAGCCGTGGATCGCGGCGGCCGCGGTCAGCAAGTACGGCCATCCCGTGCACGACGCCGAGCTGCTGCGTGACCTGTCCCCGCTGCACCGGCTGGACCGGCTGCGTGCCCCGCTGCTCGTGGTGCACGGCGAGAACGACAGCAACGTACCGGTGATCGAGGCCGAGCAGGTGGTGGCGTCGCTCACCGAACGCGGCCACCCGCACCGCTACCTGCTCTTCCCCGGCGAGGGGCACGAGCTGCTGCACCGCGCCGCACGGGCCGAATTCCTCCGGGTGACCCTGGACTGGCTGACCACTCATCTCCTGGCCGAGTGAGAAGACGCACGTTGCCGGGGGTGCCGGTAAGGGAGAAGGGTTGAAGAGCACGTTACCCCCGGACCACTGGAAGGCTCCCCATGCCCTTGCGTCCCTGGGCGGTGTGGGCCGCCGGGATGGCCGCGTACATCGTCGCCGTCCTGCACCGGAGCTCGATCGGGGTGGCCGGGCTCGACGCGCAGGAACGTTTCGGGGTCGGCGCGGGGGCGCTGGCCGTCTTCGCCGTCGTGCAGCTCCTCGTCTACGCCGGGCTGCAGATCCCGGTCGGGCTGCTGCTGGACCGTTTCGGCTCGCTGCGGCTGGTGCTGTCCGGCGCCCTCCTGATGGCCGCCGGGCAGACCCTGATGGCGTTCACCGACGGGCTGAGCGGCGCGATCACGGCCCGGGTGCTGGTCGGCGCCGGGGACGCCATGACCTTCATCAGCGTGCTGCGCCTCGTGCCGCACTGGTTCCCGGCCCGGCGGGTGCCGCTGCTCAGCCAGCTCACCGGCATCATGGGCCAGATCGGTCAGGTGCTGTCGGCGGTGCCGCTGGCCGCGGTCCTGGCCGGCGCCGGCTGGACCAGCGGCTTCCTGGGCGCCGCCGGCGCCGGCCTGTTCGTGTCGATCACGGTGGTGATCGCGCTGCGGGACACCCCGGAGCGGCGGATCAACAACGGTCACCCGATGAGCTGGCAGCGGCTCGGCACCGACCTGGGCAGTTCGTGGCGGCACCCGGGCACCCGTCTCGGCCTGTGGGCGCATTTCACCACCCAGTTCACCGGTACGGTGTTCGCCCTGATGTGGGGCGTGCCGTTCCTGATCGCCGGGGAAGGTCTGAGCCGGTCCACGGCGGGCGCCCTGCTCACCGTGTTCGTGGTGACCGGCATGGCGGCCGGCCCGGTGCTGGGCCTGCTCACCCAGCGGTATCCGTTGCGCCGCTCCCAGTTGGTGCTCGGGATCGTGGCCGCCAACATGGGCGCCTGGGCGCTGGTGATCGCGTGGCCGGGGCGGGCGCCGCTGCCGGTCCTGGTGCTGCTCGTGGTGGCGCTGGGCCTGGGCGGGCCGGGCTCGATGATCGGGTTCGACTTCGCGCGCACCTTCAACCCGCCGAGCCGGCTGGGGACCGCGACCGGGGTGGTGAACGTGGGCGGTTTCGTGGCGTCGCTGATCACCATCCAGTTGATCGGGCTGATCCTGGACGCTCGCACCGGCGGCGGCACCGACTACCACATCGACGATTTCAAGGTCGCGATGTCGGTGCAGTTCCTGGTGGCGGCCGTAGGAGTGGCGGGCATTCTGCGGACCCGGCGGCTGGCCCGGCGCCGGGAGGGCATCGTGGTGCGCCCGCTGCGGTCGGTGCTGGCGGAACGGCGGGGTGCGGATGCGGACCGGAAGGTCGAGGCCGGGACCTGAGCGTGCCGGTGCCGCCCCGGCCGATGCCGGGGCGGCACCGGCACTCAGGCCGACGGGGGTTCGGCGAACGGCAGCTTCACCAGAAACCTCGTGTCACCCGGCCGCGACTCCAGCGAGATGTCACCGCCGTGACCGTTGACCACGATCCGGTACGAGATGTCCAGCCCCAACCCGGTGCCCTCACCGACCGGCTTGGTGGTGAAGAACGGCTCGAACACCCGCTTACGGATCTCCGGCGGCACACCGGGGCCGGTGTCCCCGACCGACACCACGAGCCGGTCGTCCTCCCGGAACGTACGAATGGTCAACGTCCCGCCGCCCGCCATCGCCTGCACCGCGTTGTCGATCAGGTTCGTCCACACCTGGTTCAGCTCGGCGGGATGAGCCGGCACCTGCGGCAGCGCCCGGTCGTACTCCTTCACCACCCGGACCCCGTCGCCGATCTTGTGGCCCAGCATCACCAGCGTGCTCTCCAGCCCGACGTGCACGTCGATCCACTGGTGCGCTGCCCGGTCCAGATGCGAGTACTGCTTCGCCGAATGCACCAGCGACGACACCCGTCCGGTGGCGTCCTCGATGTCGCTCATCAGCTGCTCGGTCTCCAGCGCGTACCCGATCCAGTGGATCGCCTGATCGAGCAGCTCCGGCGAGGCGAGCCGGGTCTCCAGGTCGGTGAGGCAGCCGGTGTCGATGCCGCCCTGCGCGAAGACCGGGGCCACATCCCACCCACCGGTGATCTTCCGCTCGTCCATCCACTCGCCCAGCTCGTCCTCCAGGTCGGCGGTCTGCATCGCGGTCAGCGCCGGAGACTTCGCGGCCCGCTCGATCACCTCCTCCTGCAACTCCAGAAGGGCGGTGAGCCGGTCCGGGGCGACCTTGCCGGCCGCCAGCTTGCCCAGTTTCATCCGCATGGCGGCGACCCGCTGGCGCAGCGCGCTGGTGGCCCGGGCGGCCGCCGCGGCCGGATTGTTCAGCTCGTGCATGAGACCCGCCGACAGCGCGCCGAGAGCGGCCAGCCGCTGCCGCTCGCCGATCGCCGCCTGAGAGCTGCGCATCCCCAGCGCCAAGCCCTCCAGCAGGTGGATTGCCATCGGGAACCACTCCCGCATCAGCCACCCGAAGTCGGCCGCCGACAACACGAAGAACTCGCAGTCGGTCAGCGCCCGCATCGACGCCTGATAGCTGCGCGGCACCCCCTCGTCCCGCAGGTACGCCTGGGTCGCCCCCATGTAGACGCCGCGCTGCTCGGTCCGGATCGTGGTGACCTCGTCCTCACCGACCCGCCGGGTCAGCGCGATCGTGCCGCTGAGCAGCGCGAGAAACAACTCGGCCGGATCGCCCTCCCGGATCACCAGGCCGCCCGCGGGAACCCGCATGGTGCAGCCGTTCGACGCCAGCCAGTCCAGCTGCTCGCCGGTCAGCTTCTCGAACAGGAACAGGGTCTTCAACTCGGCCGGGGTGAGCACCCCGGGAGCACACGGCTCGAGCCGGATCTCCTCGTAGTCGGACATGTTATCGGGCCTCCAGGTAGCGGTGGACCAGCGCGACGGCCATCGCTCCCTCACCGACCGCCGAGGCCACCCGTTTCACCGAACTGGCCCGGACGTCACCGGCGGCGAAGATGCCGGGGACACTGCTCTCCAGATAGAACGGATCGCGATCCCGATCCCATCCCCTGGGCCGCTCCCCGCCGACGAGCAGATCCGTACCGGTGCGGATGAAACCCTTGCCGTCGCGCAGCAGCGTGTCACCCAGCCAATCGGTCCGCGGCTCGGCGCCGATGAACACGAACAGGTAGCCGCACTCGACGGTCGCCTTCGTGCCGTCCTTGCTGTCACAGATGGTGATCGCCTGGAGGTGGCCGTCGCCCTGCGCGCCGATCACCTCGCAGCGGGTCCGCACCTCGATGTTCTCCACCTGGGCGAGCTGCTGGATCAGGTAGTACGACATGGACGCCTCGAGCGAGTCGCCGCGCACCAGGAGGGTGACGCGCCGTGCGTACCTCGAGAAGAACAACGCGGCCTGGCCGGCCGAATTGGCGCCGCCCACGATGTAGACGTCGGTGCCGGCGCACGCCGGCCCCTCGGTGGCCGCCGACCCGTAGAACACGCCCGACCCGGTCAGGTCGGCCACCCCGTCGGCCAGCAGCGGACGGTAGGAGACCCCGGTCGCGAGCAGCACGGCGTGCGCGGACACCTCGCCGCCGTCGGCGAACGTGAGGGTACGCGCGGAGCCGTCCGCCCGGAGCCCCACCACCTCCCGGGTGGTCAGCGTCTCGGCCGCGAACTTGTCCGCCTGCCGCCGGGCCCGGTCGGTGAGCTGGGCGCCGGAGATCCCGTCCGGGAAGCCCAGATAGTTCTCGATCCGGGAACTCTGCCCGGCCTGCCCACCGACCGCCTGCCGCTCCACCAGCAGCGTCTTCAGGCCCTCCGACCCGCCGTACACCGCGGCGCCCAGCCCGGCCGGACCACCACCCACGATGATCAGGTCGTAGAAATCGCGGCCCGGGTTCGTGGACAGACCGGCCGCCCGCGCCACCTCCTGCACGGTCGGCCGGGACAGCGCACGCCCGTCCGCGGTCACCACCAGCGGCACCGCCTCCGGGCCGGCCTCCGCCGCCTCCAGCAGACGGCGCCCCTCCGGCTCGTCGGCGCCGAAGTACTTGTACGGCACCAGGTTGCGGGCCAGGAAGTCCCGGATCTGGAAGGACGGCTCGCTCCACCGGTGCCCGACCACCCGGATGTCGGCCACCTCCTGGTCGCCGGTGGCCTGCCACGCGTCCAACAGCGCGTCCAGCACCGGGTAGAGCTTCTCCTCCGGCGGATCCCACGGCTTGAGCAGATAGTGGTCGACGTCCACCACGTTGATCGCCTGGATCGCGGCGTCGGTGTCCGCGTACGCCGTGAGCAGCGCCCGCCGGGCGTGCGGGAAGAGGTCCATCGCCTCCTCCAGGAACTCGATGCCGTTCATCTGCGGCATCCGGTAGTCGGCCAGGATCACCGCCACCCGGCCGCCGCGCAGCTTCAGCTCACGCAGCACCTCGAGCGCCTCCGCGCCGGACGACGCCCGGACGATCCGGTACCGGTCGCCGTAGCGGCGGCGCAAGTCACGCGCGATGGCGCGGGAGACCGACGGGTCGTCGTCGACCGTGAGGATCGCGGCTTGGCCCATGTGTGGTCCTCAGCTCTCGTTCTCAGGATGGCGTTCCAGATAGCCCATGACGAACGGGCAGCTCGCGGTGACCGGGGTGGCCCGGGAACGGGCGTCGGCGAGCGCCGCGGCGGCCAGCCGGCTCGCCAGGCCACGACCGGAGAAGGCCTGGTCGATCTCGGTGTGCAGCAGCTCCAGACGGCCCGCGTCACGGCGGTACCGCAAGAAGCCGGCCACCTCGCCGCCGAGCAGCACCTCGTAACGCTCCCGCTCGAAACTGTCGACCACCACCACGTCGGTGGCGTCCAGCGCGCCGGCCTGGGCGCTGCCCTCGACCCGCAGCTTGCGGCGGGCCCGCTCGTAGAAGGAGGTTCTGCCGAACCTGATCACCTGGGCCGCCCCGGGCGCCGGCCGGATCTCCAGCCGGGCACCCGGCTCGGCGTGCCCCTCGATGATCCCGTCCACCTCGATGGCCAGCCGGCCGCTGGACGGCAGCACCTCCAGGGCCAGCTGCTCCGACGTGTCCAGCACCAGCGAACGGTTGAACGACGAATGCGCGGCCGCCGCGCTCACGATCAGGGCCTCCACGTTCGGCGAGACGATCGGGCCGCCCGCCGAGAAGCTGTACGCCGTCGACCCGGTCGGCGTCGACACGATCACCGCGTCCGCCGCGTAGTTGACGAACCCGCGGCCCTCCACCCGGATGCCGACCGCCGCGAGACCGTGCCCCGGCACCCGGACCAGGGCGATGTCGTTGAACGCCGACACCTCCCGGCCGTCCGGCAGGACGGTCCGCACCGCCGTCCGCGACTCCACCGTGTAACGGTGCTCGTCGATCGCCGACAGCGCCTCGCCGAGCGCCGGAAGATCGACCTCGGCGAGGAAACCCAGCCGGCCGACATTGACCCCGAGGACCGGCGTCTTCCGCCCCTCGACCAGGCGCATCGTCCGCAACATGGTGCCGTCGCCGCCCAGGCTGACCAGCAGCCCGGCCCGCTGCACCATCTCCTCCGCCTCGACCGCCACCGCCGTGCAATGGTTGATCCGGCTCACCTCCGCCGGCAGGCCCAGCACGGTCACCCCGCGCTCCTCGGCCCACCCGGTGATCGCCCGGATCGCGGAGCCACAGTCCCGCCGCGGATGCAGCACCAGCCCGACAACCTCGACCATGCCCATGCCGGCCCTCCGTCCCACGCGCCCCCATGCAGCCTTCCATGCCCGCGCGTGATCGGCGACCGTCGTCGACGGTGACGATCCTGACCGGGCGGCTGGCGCCGCACGGGTCACCTGGTTTCTCCGGCGGCCGGCGCCGCACGAGTCACCTGGTCCGGCTCGCGGCCGGCACATCAGCCGGCGACCACCCGGGAGGTGAACGCCGCCAGATTGCTCATCGCCCGGTCGACCCGCTCGGCCAGAGTGAGCGTCTCCTCCCGGCGGACCAGCCGCATCCTCGGCTGCCGTTTCCCCCGCAGGTAGAGCGAACACGCCAGATCGGAGCAGAGGTACTCCCCCACGCTGTTCCCGTTACGCCCCGCCGCCCCGGCCAGCGGCGCCACGAACAGCGACACCCCCGACGCGGCGTGATCGGTGAGACATACCCGGCACATGCTCGACCGCATCGCGCTGGCCCGCATCGCCTCCGGCCGCCGCAGCACGATCCCGGTCGGCCCGCCCTCGTCCGGCACCACCAGCAGGGCACGCATCGGCGCACCCGGATCGGTCCAGCCGAGAAAGTCCAGGTCATCCCAGGGAACGCTGCCGTCCGAGAAACCCGGTGGCATCTTGATCCGGCTCGCCTCGCCCTTACTGCAATTCACGAAGGAGCCGCGAATCTCCCTCTCCCCGAGTGCCAACATGCCCGCGAAACTAACCCAACCCCAGATCAACCTCACCCCAATTTCCGGTACGGGCGACACCGCCCCCGACCGCACCCGGCGTGTCCCGCCGAGCCCCGCGAGCATTTGCCGGGTCCAGCCCGTGCCGCGCCCACCGGGCTGAGCCTGATCGGGCGGCTGGCGCCGCACGATCCGGCCCGGGCGGCTGGCGCCGCACGGGCCACTGGGTCCGGCTGGCACCCCCGAGCTGACCCGCTGGCCAAATCGCCCGTCCCGCCCGCCCGCCTGCACCCCCGCCGGGCGTGCGGGGGGTGCACTAGACACACCGACGGTGCGCCCTACCGCCCTGGCGCCCTACCGTCCTGCCGCCCTGGCGCCCTACCGTCCTGCCGCCCTGGCGCCCTACCGTCCTGGCGTCCGGTGGGCGGAGGGCCGGCGTGCAGGGCGATGTGTGCTCGGAGAACGTGACACCCGTGGTGGGTGTGATGACACCCGTTGCGGGTGTCACGTCTGCGGAACACAGACGGCCGTGATCCCTGTCCCGTTGACAGCGGACACCGGATTATCCCTTTTGGCGGGCATCATGCTCCACGCTGACGGACAGTTTGGATCCCTTCTGGCGAACAACTCGTCGCTCCCCGTAGTGGCCGAGCGGAGGGCGACGGAAGCGGGTTCAAACTCTCATGGGGACGCCGCCGGCTTGAGCCGTTGGGCGCGGTGGATCCTGCTGCGCCGCTTCCACTCCTCGCCGCGTATGACGCGGCTGCGGTGCGGGTCGGCTTGCCACCGGATTGCGTGGTCCAGGGGGCTCCGTGCCGCCGGACAAGGATCGGCTCAGCAAGTCAAGCGCGCGCTGTCGGCGGGGTAATGAGCCACCTTTCGTCACTTGCTGTTATCGCGATATGGGGGACTCAGTCATGTCCGTGCACGAGGAAGTTGAGGTGTCCGCCAACACCCGTCTCCCCGGACGGGGACCCGTCTCCGCGTGCGGTGCCAGCCGGTGATCGTGGTGGTGGTTGCGTGTGGTGGCCGGCCGGTGCCGCACGCTGGAGTCCAGGGGACACCGTCAGCGGCGGGGCATGTGGGTTGCGGTTGGTGACTTTGGCGCCCGTACCGGAAATGGGTTGGTCAAAGACGGTCTGCTATGGCCAGGAAGCGCTCGGGGAGGTCCTCGTAGCCGCGCAGGCGCCAGCCGGAACCTGCCAGCAGCGGGCCGAGGCGTTCCTCGCTCAGGGGTTCGCCGGGGCGCAGAGTGCGGCCGTGACGGGCGGCCAGCTGGGCGCGGCCGGTGGGGTGGAAGATCGCCAGGACGCCGCCGGGGCGGGTGACGCGGGCCAACTCGGCGAGCCCGGCGAGCGGGTCGGGCAGGTGGTGGACCAGGCCGGCGGCGAAGACGGCGTCGACGGTGGCGGCGGCGATCGGCAGGCGGCGGGCGTCGGCCAGGACGAGGGTCGCGTCGTCGTCGCGGCCCGCCTTGCGGGCGGCCTCGAGCATGCCGGGGGTGAAGTCGAGGCCGAACACCCGGCCGGTGGGGCCGGCGGCCGCGGCGAGCGCCGGTAACGCCCGGCCGGTGCCGCAGCCGACGTCCAGCACCACATGGCCGGGGCGGATTCCGGCGCGGCGGACGGCTTCGGCGTAGCGGGGCATGTCGTCGCCGAACTTGGCGTCCCAGTCGACGGCACGTGCGGCGAAGAAGGCCTGGGTCTCCGACAGGTACCACCGGTCGGGGTCGGCCAGGTCGGGGTGCAGGTGGCGGATCACCGGCCAGTCGGGGTCGCGGTGGTCGATGACCACCTGGGCGCGGCGTTCGCCGTCGCCCTCGGCGAAACGGTGGCGGGGGCCGCCGCGGAGGAACACCAGGATCTGGTCGGTGGCCGGTTCCAGGACGTTGAGGGCGGAGTCGAACATGCCGCCGCCGGGGCCGGTCAGTCCGAGGACGGCGTCGACGTTCCACGCGCGGGCGGTGGACGGGAAGGCCGCGGCCAGGCGGGCGGCGAACGCGGCCGCGGCGCCGGGATCGCCGCCGTCGACGATCACGGTGAGCGGGGCACGCGGTGCCAGCACCTCGGCAAGCAGGGCGGTGACTTCGGCGATGCGTTCCGGCACGCTTCTCAGCATGCAGGTGCGGGAGTGACGGACGCAACGCCGGAACGGCTGCACTTTTTGTGCCGCTTTGTCACCGCACTGCGCCGGTGTACGGAACCTCCCCGCCCTCCGGGCAGTCAAACAGCGCGAGTCGAGGGAGTGGAGGGGTGATGCGAGGACTGATCGTCGTACTGGCCGCCGGGGTGCTGGCGGCGGGCGGCTGTGCGGGCGCCGGATCCGAGTCCCGCGACAGCGAACCCGGTGCGCCCGGTGCGGGGGCACCGGGCGGTGAGCCGCAGGCCGGCCTGGTCGAGCTGCGGGTGGCCGTGGCCGAGTCGCTGGCGGAGGATTTCGCGCCGGTCGAGCAGGGGTTCGAGATGCGGCATCCGAGCATCGAGGTGCTGGTGGCCGCCGGTGACGGCGAACCGGCCGACGTCGTCGTCACCGACGATCCCGTGCCGGCGGCCACCGGGACGGTCGAGAAGATCGGGCCGCTGCGGGTGGTGGTCGTGCCGGGTGCCGGCGCGGAGGCGGCCGCGTTCGCCGAGTTCCTCCGGGACGGGGACGGGCGGCGGATCCTGCTCGACAGTGGGCTGCTACGTCCCTGACCCGCTACCCCCTTGCCCGCTGCGTCGCGGACCCGCTACGTCCCTGATCCGCTACGTCCCTGACCCGCTACCCCCTGACCCGCTACCTCCCGGACGCCGCCCGGCCGGACCAGGAACGGCCGGTGGCCAGGTTGGTGGCGCCGCCGGTCAGGACCGCCCGGTGCACGGCCCGGGCCATCGGAGCCCCCCACCGGGAGCGCGGCCCACCGTAGGCGGCCGGTGGACCGTCGAGCGGGCAGAGCACACAGACGGCGTCGGTGGCCGTACCGGTGGCGGCCAGCCCGAGGTCGGCGAGCGCCTGCGACTTCGCCTCGGTGGCCGTGGCGACCATGTTGATGAGGGCGCCGTCGGAGAGCCGCTGCGGCGCCCAGACGACGATGTTGACCGTGCCCGGCTGATGGTCGAAGCCGACCGCCGCCGGATCGGCGGCCAGGATCGGGGCGCCCAGCCCGACGGTGGCGTAGACCTGGACGCCGTCCTCGTCGGTGGCCACCACGTCGGCCACGTCGACGCCGGTGAGCAGGCCCACTCCCGGGCCGGTGAGGCCCAGGCCGGTGGCCAGCTCGGCGAGGTGGGTGTCCGGATCGGGGCGGGCGTAGGACATCGCGACGGACGCGTTGATCAGCCACTCGCGTGGGCCGGCACCGCCGCCGAGGACCGCGCTGGAGGCGGCGAGCAGCGGCTCCGGGAAGCGCCAGAGCAGCAGGGGGACGTCCAGGCCGTCCTCCCGGCGGTGCGTGAGGGACGGTTCAGCGAACATCGTCGCTACTCCCATTCGGTGGCGAGGATCGCCCAGATCTCGGTGTCGTTGCGGACGCCCCGCCACGGGTACGACTGTCGCAGCAGTCCCTCGCGGGTCATCCCGAGACGCCGGGCCACGTTGGAGCTGTTGGTGTTGTCAGGGTTGCAGTGCCATTCCACCCGGTGCATGCCGCGGGTCCGGAAGGCCCAGTCGATCAGGACCCGGACCGCCCGGGTGACCAACCCGCGCCCGGTGGCGGCCGGTTCCAGCCAGCAACCGATCTCACAGTTGCCGGAGCCGGTGTCGAACGCCACGAACATGGTGCCACCGACGAGCGTCCCGTCCAGCCAGATGCCGTAGAGGCGCTGGGTGTCGCGGGCGGTGTTGTCGGCGTACCGCTGGAGGGTGGCGGTCGCGCTGGTCAGGTCGGTGCTGACGCCGGCCCAGGGAATCCACGGATCGACGGTGGCCCGGGCGCGATCCATGTGGGCGAGGAACTCCGCGGCCTGCCACGGTTCGAGAGGGCGCAACTCGGCGCCGTCGGTGAGGTCGATCGAGAACACCGGGGCAGCCTAGCGGCGATAGTGACGAAAGGCCTTACGGACGGCCGTCCGGCCATCGCACCATGGAGAGATGAACGACACCGACGTGGTCAAGCGCGCACTGGTCCAGGCGGCGGATGCGGCACGGTTCGCCCCGTCGATCCACAACACGCAACCGTGGCGCTGGGTGGTCCGGGACAGCAACCTGGAGCTGTACGCGGTTTCCGAGCGGCAGTTGCGCGAACAGGACCCGGACGGCCGGATGCTTCTGCTGAGCTGTGGCACCGCCCTGCACCACGCCCGGGTCGCGCTGGACGCGGAGGGGTGGCGGCACGAGGTGGAGCGGCCGGCCGGGGAGCCGCTCGCGAGGATCCGGGCTGTCGAGCAGGTGCCGGCACGGCCCGAGGCGACCCGGCACTTCCAGATGTTGCAGGTCCGGCGTACCGACCGGCGGACGGTGACCGACGAGAGGGTGCCGGAGGACGCGCTGCGCCACCTCGTGAAGGTCACCGAGGAGGCTGGCGGCCGGCTGCACGTGCTCGGCCGGGACCAGGTGATCGCGCTGGCCGTGGCGGTGGACCGGGCGCAGCACGCGGAGTACGGCGACGACCGGCTGAAGGCGGAGACCGCGGCCTGGGTGGGCGGCGACCGGGCCGAGGGGACCGGGATCCCGGCGTCGGCGCTGCCCGCGGAGGTGCCGCTCACGACGGTCGCCGAGCGTGACTTCCAGATCCCGGGGACGCTGGAGGCCGGTGACGGCCACGACAAGGCCGCCACGTACGCGGTGCTCTACGGCCCCGGGGACGACGACGAGGACTGGCTGCGGGCCGGGGAGGCGCTGAGCGCCGTGTGGCTGGCCGCGACCGAGCAGGCGATCAATCTGCTGCCGCTGAGCAGCCCGGTGGAGGTGCCGTTCACCCGGCAGACGCTGCGCCGGATGCTCGGCGACGTCGGCTATCCCTACCTCGCGATGCGGCTGGGGACGCTGGATCCGGCGCATTCGGCGCCACCCAAGACGCCCCGGCTGCCGGCCGGGCAGGTCATCGACATCGTCGCCGGCTGACGGCGACCCGGCCGGCCTTCCTGACGGAGGGCCGGCCGGGTCTGGGCGGAGGAGTGGTCAGTGCGGGTCGCCCTCGGGTCCGTAGGCGGCCAGGAAGCGGTCCCGGAAGGCGTCCATCCGCCAGACCGGGGCGGCCTGGTCCGGTTTGACGCCGTCGGTCCAGCCCCAGGAGGCGATCCGGTCGAGCACCTTCGGGTCCTTGGCGACGATGGTGACGGGCACGTCGCGGTTGGCGGCGCCGGCCACGACGGGGGCGGGCGGGTGGTCGCCCAGGAAGATCATGACGGTGTCGTCGTCCGCGTACTCGGTGAGGAACCCGGTCAGGACGTCGATCGAGTAGGCGACCGAGCGGGCGTACTCGGTGCGGACCCGGTTCTCGTCCTTCCACAGTCGCTCGGGGGTCTCGGCGGCCGCCGCCATCGGGCCGTAGACGCTGCCGTCGCCGATCGTGTCCCAGTCGAGCATGTCGGGCACCGGGGTCCACGGGGTGTGGCTGGAGGTCAGGGTGATCTCGGCGAACATCCGGCCCCGGTCGGCGCGGGAGTACTCCAGCCGGTTGAAGGCGGAGAGCACGTACTGGTCGGGCATTCGGGACCAGCTGAAGGCGGGGCCGTTGTAGCCGACGTTGCGGGCGTCGTAGAGCTGCTGGTACCCGTAGAAGTCACCTTCCGGCCAGGCGAAGGTGTGCCCGGGTTCGATGCCGACGGTCCGGTGCCCGGCGTCGCGGAAGGCCCGGGTGAGGGTGAGCCGGTCGGTGGCGACGAGGCTGCGGTAACGGCGCTCGTTGTCGATCCACAGTCCGGACTGGAAGGTGGAGTGTGCCAGCCAGCTCCCGCCGCCCGCGGTCGACGAGGAGAGCCAGCCGCTGCGGGAGACGAACCCGGCGGCGGCCAGCTTCTCACCGTTGGCGGCGAGGCTGTTCAGCACGGCCGTGTTGTACCGGGTGTCCTCCAGCGCGTTGCGGCCGTAGCTCTCCACGAAGGAGAGGATCACGTCCTTGTCGCGCAGGGCGGTCAGCATGCTGTCGGCGGGCCGGTCCCGGTACGCGTCCACGCCCACCTCGGCGGCGAACCGTTTCCGGTCGGCCAGGTCGTTGGGCAGCGCCAGCGCGGTGTGCGCGGCCAGGTCGGCGGCGGTGTGCGAGGCGACCGGGATGCCGCCGATCAGCTGGAAGCTCATGGCGGTCAGGGCGATCCAGGCGGCGCCCACCGCGCCCAGGCCCCGCCAGGCCCGGGCGCGGTGGCTCCGGAGGATGCCGCTCAGTCGCAGCACCGCCCAGGTCATGATGGCCACCAGCCCGATCGCGGCGAGCACCAGCCCGATCGCGACGGCGATGGTGGCGCCCCGGCCGATCGAGTCGGCGAGGACGATGTAGGCGTCGTCGAAGAGGATCCAGTCGAGGGCCGGGTCGAAGCGGCGGGCCAGCACCGCGAAGAACCCGATGTCGATCATCTTGACGACGGTCAGCAGGCCGAGGGTCACGCCGAGGCCGGCGGCGAGGGGGCGGCGGGCCCGGCCGAGGCGCCCCCGATCCGGGAGCAGGAGCAGGAGGACGCCGGCGATCAGCGCCTCGACCGGGACTCTCAGGAGCGCGGTGAAGACCGAGTTGCCGGGCGGCAGCCGGAAGATCTGGTCCGGCACGATCAGCGCCAGGAACACCAGCACGGCTGCGAATCCCGTGGTCAGGTGCCGGATGATCCGGTGGTGCGGCTTCGTTGGGCTCACATTCCCTTCATACGCCAGGCTTCCCGGTCCGGTTCGACGCGGGTGAACCCGTGTGTGGATTTCGGGCGCGATGCGCGCCCGAAATCCACACACCGGGTTGGATGAGTGAGCACTCGCTCATTACAGTGGCTCCCATGGAATCCCGGCGCAGACGCGTCCCGGCCATGGCGCCGGAGGAGAGACGGGCGGCGCTCATCGACGCGACGATCCCGTTGCTGCACGAACACGGACTGGAGGTGAGCACCCGGCAGATCGCGAACGCGGCCGGTGTCGCCGAAGGCACCATCTTCGGCGTCTTCGAGAGCAAGAGCCAACTCGTGGTCTGCTCGGTGATCAAGGCGCTCGACCCGCAGGCCGACCTCGACGGGCTGGCCGCGATCGACCGTTCCGCACCGCTGCGCGTACGGGTGATCGCCGCGGCCGAACTGGTGCACCAGCGATTCGTCGAACGCGCCCATCTCATGCACGCCGCCCGCAAACTGATCATGGTGGGTGAGCAGGATCCGGACACCGTCGCCCGGATGGCCGCCGACCGGGAGAGGATCTGCGCCGCGGTCGCCGACGTCTTCGCGCCCGACGCGGAGAGCCTCCGGGTGACACCGGCCCGCGCCGCGCAGCTGCTGCTGATGTTCTGCGGCGCCAACACCTTCGGGCCCTACGGGGAGCCCGGCTCGTTCAGTGGTGCGGATCTGGCGGCCCTGCTGCTCGACGGCATCCACATCAAGGAGGATCAGCCTTGCTGATCAAATTGCTAAGATCACACCTTCAGCCCTACCGGACCGAGATCACCCTGGTGGTGCTCTTCCAGTTCCTGCAGACGATCGCGACGCTCTACCTGCCCGCGCTCAACGCGGACATCATCGACAACGGCGTGGTGGTGGGCGACACCGGCTACGTCATGCGGGTCGGCGCCGGGATGCTCGGGATCACGGTGCTTCAGATCGCCGCTCAGGCTGTGGCGGTGTATTTCGGCGCCCGTACCGCGATGGCGGTGGGCCGTGACCTGCGCGCCTCGATCTTCGGCCGGGTGCAGGAGTTCTCGGCGCGTGAGGTGGGCCAGTTCGGTGCGCCGTCGCTGATCACCCGGATCACCAACGACGTGCAGCAGATCCAGATGCTGGTCCTGCTCACCTTCACGCTGATGGTGTCGGCGCCGATCATGTGCGTCGGCGGCATCGTGCTGGCGCTGCGCCTGGACGTTCCGCTGTCCGCGCTGCTGCTGGCCATCGTGCCGCTGCTGGTCATCGTGATCGGCCTGATCATCGTGCGGATGCGGCCGCTCTTCCGGTCCATGCAGGAACGCCTCGACCGGGTCAACCAGGTGATGCGCGAGCAGATCACCGGCATCCGGGTGATCCGCGCGTTCGTCCGCGACGACCACGAGCGGGAGCGTTACGGCGCCGCCAACGCCGACCTCACCGACGTGTCGCTGCGGGTCGGCCGGATCATGGCGCTGATGTTCCCGACCGTGCTGCTGATCGTGAACCTGTCCAGTGTCGCGGTGCTGTGGTTCGGTGGTCACCGGATCGACTCCGGCGGCATGGAGGTCGGCGAGCTCACCGCGTTCATCAGCTACCTCATGCAGATCCTCTTCTCGATCATGATGGCGACCTTCATGTTCATGATGGTGCCGCGGGCCGAGGTCTGCGCCGAACGCATCGAGGAGGTGCTGGGCACCGAGTCCAGCGTGGCGGCGCCCACGGCGCCGGTCACCACGCTGTCCCGGCACGGCGAGCTGGAGCTGCGCGACATCGGCTTCCGCTATCCGGGCGCCGAGGCGAGCGTCCTTTCCGGGGTACGCCTGAACGCGCACCCCGGCGAGGTGACGGCGATCATCGGCAGCACCGGCAGCGGCAAGACCACCCTGCTCAACCTGGTCCCCCGGCTGTTCGACACCACCGACGGCCAGGTCCTGGTCGACGGGGTGGACGTGCGCGACATCGAGCCGGGGCTGCTGTCCCGGCTGATCGGCCTGGTCCCGCAGCGGCCGTACCTGTTCACCGGCACCGTCGCGTCCAACCTGCGGTACGGCAACCCCGACGCCACCGACGAACAGCTCTGGGAGGCGCTGGAGATCGCCCAGGCCCGCTCGTTCGTCGAGGCGATGGAGGGACGGCTGGACGCCCCGATCGCGCAGGGCGGCACCAACGTCTCCGGCGGCCAGCGGCAGCGGCTCGCGATCGCCCGCACCCTGGTGCACCGGCCGGAGATCTACCTGTTCGACGACTCCTTCTCGGCGCTCGACTACGCCACCGACGCGGCCCTGCGGGCGGCCCTGACCGAGCACGTCGCCGACGCCACCGTGGTGATCGTGGCGCAGCGGGTCAGCACCATCCGCGACGCCGACCGGATCATCGTGCTCGACGACGGCCGGGTGGTCGGCACCGGAACTCACGAGGAACTGATGGACACCAGCCCGACGTACCGCGAGATCGTCCTGTCCCAGCTCACGGTCGAGGAGGCTGCGGCATGACCGAGCGAAGCGAGCGTCATGAACGCGTTCTTTGCCGCTGTTCGATGGAAGGCGCAGCATGACCGGTCCGCAACGGCGTGGTCCGGTTGCCGGGGGGCCGGCCGCGCGCATGATGATGGCCGGCGGACCGCCGGAGAAGCTCCAGGACTTCAAGGGCTCCACCAAGCGGCTGCTCAAGCTGCTCAAACCGCAGCGCCTGTTCGTCGCCGGGGCGCTGGCGTTCGGCGCGGTCGGCGTCTTCCTGTCGGTGCTCGGCCCTTACCTGCTCGGGCACGCCACCGACGTGATCTTCGAAGGCGTGGTCGGCAAGATGCTCGGCCGGGAGCTGCCGCCCGGCGTCACCCGGGAGCAGGCCATCGAGCAGCTCCGGGCCACCGGTCAGGACGCGCAGGCCGACCTGCTCTCCGGTGTCGACGCGGTTCCCGGCCAGGGCATCGACTTCGACCGGCTGGCCGAGGTCTTGATGTGGGTGGCGATCATCTACGTCTTCGCGTGGATCTTCGGCGTCCTTCAGGGCCGGCTCACGACCCGCGCCGTGCAGGCCGCCGTCTACCGGCTCCGGCAGGACGTGGAGGAGAAGCTGGCCCGGCTGCCGCTGTCCTACTTCGACAAGCAGGCCCGCGGCGAGGTGCTGAGCCGCGCCACAAACGACACCGACAACATCGCGCAGACCCTGCAGCAGACGTTCGCCCAGTTGGTGACGGCGCTGCTGACGATCGTCGGCGTACTCGGGATGATGTTTTGGATCTCGCCGTTGCTGGCGCTGATCGCGCTGGTCACGGTGCCGGTGTCGATCTGGCTGACCACCGTGATCGGCAAGCGGTCGCAGCCCCAGTTCGTCGCCCAGTGGAAGACCACCGGTCAGCTCAACGGGCACATCGAGGAGATGTTCACCGGGCACACGCTGGTCAAGGTCTTCGGCCGGCAGGAGGAGGCGGCGGCGACCTTCAAAACCCACAACGATCATCTGTACGCGTCGAGCTTCCGCGCCCAGTTCATCTCCGGGCTGATCCAGCCGGCCATGATGTTCATCAGCAACGTCAACTATGTGCTGGTGGCGGTCGTCGGTGGTCTGCGGGTGGCGTCCGGCACCCTGAGTCTCGGTGACGTGCAGGCGTTCATCCAGTACAGCCGCCAGTTCAGCCAGCCGCTCACCCAGGTGGCCAGCATGGCGAACCTGGTCCAGTCCGGTGTGGCGTCGGCCGAGCGGGTGTTCGCCCTGCTCGACGCTTCGGAACAGTCACCGGAGCCGGCTGTGGTGGAGATGCCCCCGGTTCAGGGGCGGATCGCCTTCGAGAACGTGTCGTTCCGGTACCTGCCGGACAAGCCGCTCATCGAGAACCTCAACCTGACCGTCGAGCCCGGGCACACCGTGGCGATCGTCGGCCCCACCGGCGCCGGCAAGACCACGCTGGTCAACCTGCTGATGCGGTTCTACGACGTGACCGGCGGGCGGATCACGCTGGACGGCGTGGACATCGCCACCATGCCCCGCGAGCAACTGCGGGAACAGATCGGCATGGTGCTGCAGGACACCTGGCTGTTCGGCGGCAGCATCGCCGACAACATCGGGTACGGCGCGTCGGCCCCCGACCTCGCCGCCATCCACGCGGCGGCGGAGGCGGCCCACGTCGACGGCTTCGTGCGGATGCTGCCCGAGGGCTACGACACGAAGATCGACGAGGAGGGGTCGAACGTCAGTGCCGGCCAGAAACAGCTGGTCACCATCGCGCGGGCGTTCCTGGCCGAGCCCAGCATCCTGATCCTCGACGAGGCGACCAGCTCGGTCGACACGCGTACCGAGGTGCTCATCCAGCGGGCCATGGCGACGCTGCGCACCGGGCGTACCAGTTTCGTCATCGCGCACCGCCTCTCCACCATCCGCGACGCCGACGTGATCCTGGTGATGGAGAACGGCACGATCGTCGAGCAGGGCGATCACGAGTCCCTGATCGCGGCCGGTGGGGCGTACGCCCGCTTGTACTCGGCCCAGTTCGCCCAGGCCGTCGTCGAAGTCGACTGAAACAGCGTGTGGCTTTCGGGTGCGTACCGGTCCGCCAGCCGCCGCAGCGGGGCTGTGACATGCGCATACGGGGCACCGACTCCGCCGTGCCCCACTT
>NZ_JBFAMR010000055.1:0-57670 GCF_040656595.1 Actinoplanes sp. NPDC049802 | reverse complement strand
CAGCCCTCGCCGGACCGGCGACATCGTCGCCGCCGCGCTACACCTGACCCACTACGAATACAAATACCTATCCGGATCTTGTTGAGATCAGGTCAGTGATGTAGGTTACGTTCTTGAACCATGCAATGCCATGGAGTTAGATCGACCCTCGGCTATTGTTTCCGTGTCGTGAAGACAAAGGATACAACGGGGATGGAATGCAGAAAGCCTTCGAGTTCAGAGTGCTCGGTCCGATTTCGGCAACTGTCCGGGGCCAGACTATTCCGCTCACGGCGACCAGACAAAAAGCCGCCCTCGCAACCCTCCTGCTGGACGCCGGCCGAGTGGTGTCCGTCGGACGTCTCGCGGAGGCCATCTGGGGCGGAAGGCTTCCCCGGAATCCGGAAAATCAGATCGCCATCTGCATTTCGGCATTACGTCGGGCATTCAGCAACGCCGGCGCAGGTGCCGGGCTCATCGAAACACACGCACCCGGCTATCTCGTCCGGCTTGACGGCCATTTTTTGGATATCGAGCGGGCGAAGGAACTGGAGGCCGCCGCTCGCAAGGCCTTGGCGGATGAGGATCACGAGCTGGCTGTGGATCGCTTTCGGGAGGCCATCGGCCTCTGGCGTGGGCCGGTGCTCGCCGGATTGACCAGCCCAGCGCTCGGACCCGAAGTGGCCCGCTGGGAGGAGAAGCGACTCGTGCTGGCAGAGGAGTGCGCGGAGTCGGAACTGCGACTAGGCCGCGATCATGAGCTCGTAAGTGAGCTTACCGCTTTCGTGGCCGCCAACCCGCTTCGTGAACGCCCACGTCGCCAACTGATGCTGAGTTTGTACCGCACAGGGCGGCAGGCGGACGCGCTGAGCCTCTACCAAGACACGCGCAAGCTGCTGGACCGGGAATTGGGACTGGAACCTGGGCCGGAAATACGTGCCCTTCATGATGCGATCTTGAAGGGCACCTTAAGAGTCACAGCGACCGAATCCGCCCCGAGGCGGCCGGAACGGCCGGGTGGAGGATCATCCGCGAATGACTTTCGCGCCAACCGAAACGGCGATGACACGGAACAGGACAGCGGGAAGGCCATTCGTCCTCCACCCCAGATGCTGCCCGCCGGAACCGCGGATTTTGCGGGCCGCGACGCCGAGACAAGCGCACTGTCTGCGGCACTGACCGGTGACAGCGACCATGGAAAACTCGAGGTTGTGGCGATTTCGGGGCCCGGAGGAATCGGCAAGACCGCACTCGCGATAACGGTCGCCCACCGTGTGGGGGACAGGTTCCCGGACGGCCGGCTCTACGTCAATCTGAACGGTGCGGAACTACCTCCGGCCCGGCCGATGCAGGTATTGGGCGTCTTCTTGCGGGAGTTGGGAGTCGACAACGCGATCCTGCCGGACTCCCTCCCGCAACGTGCGGCCATGTACCGTAGCGCTCTCGCCAGCCGGCGGATCCTCGTGGTGCTCGACAACGCCGCCGACGAAACCCAGGTCCAGCACCTTCTTCCCGGCTCAGGTCGATCCGCGGCTCTGATCACCAGCCGCACGCGTTTGACCGGCTTGGACGGGGCCGAACATCTGGAACTGGGTCTGCTGCCGGACCACGACGTCATGACGCTGCTGGCCCGCGTGACCGGGCCGGAACGTATCGGCGAGGATCCTGCCGCCGCCCGGGAATTGGTCCAGTGCTGCGGGGGCCTTCCGCTTGCTGTTCGCATCGTCAGTGCGCGCCTGGCCGCCCGAAAGCACCAGCGGCTGAGCCGTTTCGCGCGGCGGCTCACCGATGAGGGCCGCCGGTTGGACGAGATGAAGCACGGATCGCTTGAGGTACGAGCGAGCATAGCCCTCTCATATCGTTCACTCAGCCGCGATGCCCGGCGTCTGTTTCGCCGATTGGCGCTGGTCGAGGCACCGGATTTCGCGGCATGGGTGGGTGCTCCACTCATGGGGACCAGTGCCGTGACTGCCGAGGACCTGATGGAGACACTGGTCGACGCGCAACTCGTCGATGTGTTCGGTCGCGACGAGACGGGACAGGTCCGCTACAGGTTGCACGACCTCGTTCGACTGTATGCGAGGGAACGGGCCGCGCTAGAAGAGAAGCCCGCTGACAGGAATGCCGCGATAGTGCGCATGATGGGCACCTGGCTCGCACTCGTGGAACAAGCCCACGAAAGAATACTGGGCGGAAATTTCGCCGTCATTCACGGATCCGGGGAGCGCTGGGGCCTAGATCGTGGGCTCTGCGACGAGCTGATCGGCGAGCCGTCCGTGTGGTACGAGGCCGAACGCCAATCGATTGTCGCGGCCATACATCAGGCCGCCGACCACAACCTCGACGAACACTGCTGGGACCTCGCCGTCTCGTCCATCTCCCTGTTCGGCACGCGAAGCCATTACGACGAATGGCGGGAAACCCATGAGACCGCCCTTTCCGCTGTCCGCGGCGCGCTCAATATGCGTGGCGAGGCCGCAGTTCACACGGGCCTGGGCGATCTCTACGTCACCCTGCATCGGTACGAGGAGGCCTCCGAACATCTCCGCCAAGCACTCGCCATCTTCTCGACGGTGAATGAGCGGCACGGATATGCCGTCGCGTTGCGAAAAGCCGCCTACGCCGACAGTGTCGTGGGCAACTTGTCCCAGGCGTTCGCCAAGTACGAGGAAGCCAAGCGGATCCTGCATGACGTGGGTGATCGCGGCGCAGAGACACACGTGGTCCGATGGATAGGGCAGCTGCACCTGGAAACCGGCAACTTCGACCAGGCGGAACATCACCTCACCAGGGCAGCGGAGATGTCCTCGGACTCGCAACGCAGCCACGCTCAAGCCCAGTATCGCCTGGGGGAACTCGCGCTGGCCCGCGGAGAGACACCGCAAGCCGAAGCGGTGTTCACGGAGGTCCTGCGCATTGTCACCGAGATCAGGGACCGCCGCGGGCGTGGCTACGCGCTACACGGTCTCGGTCTTGCGAAGGTGCGTCAAGGTGATCTTTCGCAGGCGGAGGTGCTGCTCACCGAGGCCCGGATCGAGGCGGCCGAGATCGGTGATCACCTGATCGAGATACCGACCCTTCTGGCGCTCGCCGAATACGAGCAGGCGATGTCTCGTCCCGAGGGCGCACTGCGGTACCTGCGGGAGGCCGAGTCGTTGTCTGATCGGATCCATGCGTCGCTGTGGCTGCAGCGTTGCCGCAACAGGATCGCTGAGCTACGGCATCTGGCCGCTCATAAATGACTGCCGGTGCGGTGGCGGCGGAGCGGAGCCCCAACCCGCCCCCGCCGTCGTCACCTCCGGTCCGCCGCCACCGGCGGTTCGGCGGCGCGATCCACGCGGGGTGGATCACGCCGCCAGCCGATCACAGGACGCCGCGGATCCCGCTCAGCGACGGAAGTACCCGGGGACGGTCCATCATCGCCTCGGTCCAGCGAGGGGTTGAGCGAAGCGAGTAGCACCGGCGCAACCACCGGTCCTTGCCGTCGTAGCGAGCCACGAACGCGGACCGGCCGTGGGCGGCGATGTGGTTGTCCACGATCACCATTTCACCGGGGTTGAGGACCACGTCGCGGCTGACATGTTCGAGCGCCTCGGTGAGCGCCTGCAGCGCGGCCCGCCCCACGGCGTCACGTGCCTTGGTGTTGTGCGAGTTGAAGCGCATAAACGGCTTTTCCTCGTTGCCGAACAGGACAGGGTGCGATGGGGAGACCGGTCGCTGCCCACTCGATCCTCGGGTGAAGGAGGTCGGGTACAGGCTGTCGAATGCCGGCTCACGCAGCGCTTGCAGGTGCTCCGGCGAAAGGTACGAAACGGCTTCCCTGATGGACGCGACGCGGGTTGCCGCGACTTTGTCGTGATCCTGCCGCAGGCACAGCAGTGCGAGAAAGTCCGGTCGTAGCGGATGATGCACGTTCTCGGTGTGGAAGTCGAAGGCCACCGAACCGGTGTTCTCGATACGCTGCTCCTCACCGCGCACCGGATGCACCTCATGGACCAGGTCGCCGCCCTTCTCGTCGGCATATCCGGTGAGCGATCCGAGCAACTCGGCCACCAGCACCATGAAACCGGTGGTCACGTGTGTGGTGAGGACGGTCCCGCCGTGTGTGGTGGGCGTCTCCGGCAGAGATCCGGTTTCCAGGCCCCGGATGAGGAAGAAGCCGGATGGCGAGTCGTCCGCGAACGCGAGCAGGCGATGTCGCAATTCCGCAGGCATCTCCAGAATTTGATCGACGACGGCTTCGGGTTTCGCATACAGCTGTACCGCCGCGCTCTCGGCCAGCTCGGCCAGAACGGTGCGCTCGTCATCGTCGACGGTGTATTCATGGACCATTTCGGACGTGATGGCCATGTTGAATCCTCCACATTGTTCGTGTGAGCGTGGGCCCGAACGGTGGTCCAGGCTGGTGGAACGCGAACGCTATGCGGGTCAGATGTAGTAGGACGCGAGGCGGGCGACCATACCTAGAACCACGACCACTAATACGGTTCGGACGAACTTGGCGCCGCGCTTCAATGCGGTCCGAGTCCCGATCTGAGCGCCTATGACGTTGCACACGGCCATTCCGATTCCCAGCCCTAGGAGAACCTGGTCGTTGGCCGCGAAGACCACGAGTGCTCCCAGGTTGGTCCCCGCATTGATGAACTTGGCGCTGGCCGAGCTACTCAGGAAGTTCAGTCCCAGCACAGTGGTGAAAGCCATGATGAGAAAGGTCCCGGTGCCGGGGCCGAAGATGCCGTCATAGAAGCCGATCACGATACCGACGAGCAGGACGATGCCGACTTGGCGCCTAAGTCTGGCCGGCCCCCCAGCGCTGGTCATCCCGAAGGACGGGCGCGCCACCACGATGACTAGCACCAGAACCAGCAAGGCCATCGTGAACGGCCGGAAGTACTCCGCCGGCACCCTGGAGGCAGCATTGGCCCCGAAACCAGCGAATACGGTGGCGATCACCGTGGCGGGTGCCACGATCGGCCAGTTGAGTTTGGTGCGGCGTGCATAGGACACCGCCGCGGAGGCTGTGCCGACGACCGCGGCTAGCTTGTTTGTGCCGAGAGCCATGACCGGCGTCATTCCTGGCACACCCAGCATCAGGGCCGGGATCTGAATCAGCCCCCCGCCACCGACCACCGCATCGACCCATCCGGCCGCGGCCGCGATCAAGAGCAGAATCGCGTAGTCATGAATCTCCATCGCATCCCCGCGATGGACTTTCGCTCGGCCGGGCCGACGGTGGGTGCATGGCGGTCACCGTCGGCTCGGCCGAGCATCGGCGGGCAAGGATCAGCACAGCACGGTCGAGTTGTAGCGGCCTTGGTGGGTGTGCCGCTTGCTGGTTCCCGGAGTCAGCGACCAGCAGTCGCTGTCGATCCACGAGTCGATGACGACCTTGACCTTCCATGTGGTGGTGCAGTTGTTTTTGACGACGACCTCGTAGATCTCGCCGACCGGCGAAGGAAGCGAGGACATGGTGCGAGTGATGCAGGTGGGGGCGAGGCTGGCGGCGTATGCCGGCGCGGCGACGAGGGCGATCTGCGCGACGAGGCCGATGCCGACTACCGCTGCCGCACTGGTCTTGTTCATCTTCATCCTCCGTGCTCGTGTGCTGCGGTTGTCGCAGGCTGGAACGAGCGGTCAGGAAGAAGTCAAGTGGGCTTCCCTTTCACCCTGATGTCGTGCCGATTTCGCCGGTTCCGACGAGGCCGGAAGACGAGAGCCGGAAGTTCGCCGCCGGTTGGGTTGTGCGGGATCCGCCTTCCCCGCGCCAATCCCGCCAAGCCGGAGCGCACATTTGTAAATCTCAAGTCCGCGCAGGATGCCACCACGACCCGGGCAGCGCCCAGCGGTGCCGCCGAACATGTCCAGACGGTCGGGACCATGTTGATCAGTGCGTTGAAGGCCACGAACAACGCACTCGGGCCCATCGCCGGTGGCAAGGCCAAAGCGGTGAAGGCCGCCGGCGAACTGGGACGGTACATCGGCGTCGCCGAAGCCGCGCTTCCCCTTGCCGTCTACCTGGCGAAAGTCGCTGACGACCGTGAGCGGGCCGGGCGCGTCCGAACCAGGAAAAGGCGGCGGTCGAGAAGCTGCAACAGGTAGCCACCGAGGGCACGCGGCGCGCTCGCGAAGCCTGGCAGCCGTTCGTCGACGACGTATGTGAAGAGATCTTCGCGGAGACGAGAGACCAGGTCGAACTCGACGCAAGCCTGCGCCAACTCGTCGAGCAACTGCAGAACGCCGTGGCGGAAGGTGAGGCTCTCGCCCGAGCGCGGACGTAAGCGAATGGGCCGGTACCTGTTGAGAGACAGCTGGTCGGCGTCGTCGAACACCAGGGCGCGTGCCGCAGTCCTCATCCGCGACGTCCTCCTTGGCCGGCGATCCGGGCACGCATCGGTGTGCCGGCGCTTGCGGGTGGCTCGAACCCGGGCTGACGTAGGCCGCCGGCTCAGGCGCCGGCGCGCTCCGCGGGCGCGAAGATGGCGTACGCGTCCTGCTCGGTCGCTCGGGCGTTCAGGCAGTAGTCGGCCCACTCCTCGGCCTGCACGAAGGTGGAGCCGGCCGCGATGCTGGCCGTGGCGGTCGGCACGTCGAGCATGGTCCGGCGCAGCTCGACGCCGGGGCCCAGCATGGCCCAGTGCGCCCCGGCCCGGCCGTACGGCATGCCCACACTGCCCGGATTGACCACCAGCCGGTTCGCTGCGAGCCGGGTGAACGGCATGTGGGTGTGCCCGCACACCACGGTCGTCACCTCCGGGTCGACGTCGGCGAGGACTTCCGCCCACCGGTCGGTGCTGGAGGTGACCAGAACGATCTCCTCGTCGTTACGGGGCGTAGCGTGGCAGAACAGCACCTTGCCGAGCCCGCGCACGGTCAGGGTGAGGCTGATCGGCAGCTCGGCGAGGAAGTCGACGTGCTCCTCACGCAGATTCTCGGCGGCCGACGGCCCGATCGGGTCGGGGATCTCGGTACACGCTCCCCGCCGGTATTCGACGAGCTCTCGGTCGGCATTGCCCCTGACCCAGGCAACGCGGTCGCCCAGGCCGAGCAGCCGGTCCATGACCGCGGCGGGTTGCGGGCCGCAGGCCACGTCTCCGGTCAGCACGATGAGGTCCGCAGCGGCGACTTCCGGTTCGGCCAGGACTGCTTCGACAGCTGGAAGGACTCCGTGGACGTCGGAAAGGACAGCAACACGTTCACGCATCGTCCTAGTGTCTACGGTCGCTGCCCGGGAAGGGTGGCGCCGGCCCAGGTGATGGTTCCGCCGGATTGCGTAGGTCATGGCGATGAGCCCATCGGGTCGACGGAAGGCGTTCAGGCTGCCTGAATAGCCGATGTGGTGTGGGCCGGACTGATGAATTGTGCGCCCCGCACGCGGATGTTCATGGCCGGTTGTCCGGACCGACGACAGGTTTTGCCGGACCCCACTTCTACGGTCTGGCCCGTGCCATCGCAGGTCGCGAGGCGTCTGGCCGCAATCGGGGTCGGGTGCCGCGTGGCTGATGGCCGACTAGGTGTCTCGCGTGTCGCGTTCTTGCGGCACCCGTCTTGGGGACTGTCAACTTTTTACAGTCCCCACGAATCACTCATTGCGGCGTGTAAGGCGCGGTTGGGGGGCTTGTTGCGCCGGAGAGCACGGAGTGTCAGCTGAGGGGTGACCGGTCGATGACTCCGACGTACATGATCAGGTTGTCGACCACATCAAGGACAAGCATGCCCTCCGGCACGTAGCTACGGCCAAAGGGCGACCGTGCCGAGTTGAGGGCATTCCTGCGTACTCGGCGGGATGAAGGCTGGTTGATCGATTACACACGACCAGGTTCCGAGCGGAAACTCATGACTTCTTCGCAGGAATCGGATCCGGGGGGCCGTGCCGCGCGGCTGGACCGTGGCCGACAAGACCGGCACGGGCAGCTTCTACGGCATCGCGAACGATATCGGCCTCGTGTGGCCCGCGCCGTCCGCCGATCCCGTCCTCGTTTCCATCATGTCGAGCCGTATTGGCCGCAAAACCAAGGTCGACAACACCCTCGTCGCTGAAGCCGCGAGGTACGCACTAGAAAGAATCACCTGAGCGCGGTCATTGGCGCCCGTTGGATGGCGATTCCAGGTCCTACGGGGAGTCCCAGCCGTCGAGTGAGAAGGTCTGGCGCCCGGCGATCTGTGCCAGCGCTGCAGCGGTGTAGGGCACCGTGTTGGCGGGTGGATTGGTGGGGTCCGCCCAGATCAGACGGGCACATTTGTGCGGCTCGCGGTTGACCGGCTCGCCTCGCCAGTCGTCGGCGAGGAAGAAGAAGCCGATGCGCCCTTCCTCGTCGGCGTTGCGGTGATGGACGACGTGCATGAAGGTGAGGTCGGCTTCTGCGAGCTCGACTCCGGCCTCCTCGGCGGCCTCCCGGATCGCGCCTGCGATGACGGATTCCCCGTCTTCCAGGTGTCCGCTCGGAGGGCATAGCTGACCGTCCGCGTAGCCGGTGTTCGCGCGCTCCATGAGCAGGATGTTGCCGTCGGCTCTGCGCAGGAGCACGTAGACGTCAACGATGCTCCGGTATCGGCCGCTCATGATGTTCTCCTGGGGTTCGTGGTTGATGTTCTCGGTCAGCTCACGGTCCCCAGCCCGTGCCGCGGACAGCTCCTATGAGCAGACGGGTACGCGGTAGCGGGTGCCGGCGCGGATGAGCGGTGCCGTGAACCGGTCGGTGCGGGCGAGATCGTAGGCCAGGGACCGGCCGAGTCCCGAAGATCCGGGCGGCGGTGGGTAGATCGGTGACCGCGCCCAGGGCGCGGGGCAGACGATCCGCGGTAGTACGTGTTCAAGCCGATCGTGACGGACAATGTCGGTGTCCTGCGGGTAGCCGCAGGGGTGGCACTCGCTGTCTGGCTGATCGTGGCAGATCTCTCCCAAGACATGGCCGCTGTGCCACTGTTCCTCAGCGCAGCGTTCAGCATGACGGGTCTCCTGATGAGCGCTCCGGAGCTGTGTCTCGGGAGCTACGGATGGACCGCAGACCGGTCTTGCTGCTTGCGTGCCGGAGGAGGCGCTTCGCGCCGCTTCGGCGCGGTATCTGCTGGTGACCGTGTCGAGCAGCGATCCCGCCGTCGTGGAACGGGTGCGAACGGCTGTCGAGCGTCTACAAGCCAGGGGCAGCAGGGAGGTCTTCGACGTAGAGGCGAAGATCTGGGAAGCGCAGTCGGCGAGCAGAACGTACCGGAAGGTGGCTTGGGCCGGATTTGCGCTGGCTTTCATCGTCTCAACGCTGTCTCTGGCGGTCGCCTCCTGGACCGGCTCACCGAAGAGCGTCGTGGACTGGCGTCGTTGCGGGCTCAGGGTGTCACCGTCGGCACGTTGCGGCTGGTGCTCCTGGGGCAGACGGCGGCGACATTGCTACCGGGTGCCCTGATCGTGTGGCGTGCGCCGTCCCGATGGCGGAGGCGTTCTTCGTCATCACCGACAACCCGGAGTTGTCGATGCCGTGGGCCCAGCTGGCGGCGACAGCGACGGGGTGCGGGATGGCGGTGATCGGTGCGGTGGCGTTGATGCTGCCAGCGCTCAAGGAGGTCATCGACACCCGGTTGCTCGTTGTTGATTGGTCAGCGCTCCGGTCGATGGGGCCCGTCTGCAGGCGACCACTTCGGATACGACAAACCGGCGGAGCACGTTCCTCCGCCGGTGTCACAGAAACATCAGGAGTAAGGGCGTCGGTTCCCGGCCCGCCGGGGACACCCGTCGGTGCGCGCTTACGGCTTGCTGGTCGAGGCCGCGCGTGCCCACTGGCGCCAGGGCTGGGCGGCGGCCCATTCGGCGATCGGCCGGGCGTGGAAGCCGAGCACCCGGGACGCGGACGCCGGGTCCACGTCGTACAGGTCCCGGCCGGACGGGTCGGAGGCCCATTTGTAGAGCCCGGCAACGCCGCTGGCCGCCTCGGCGCCGATCGCCTGGGCGAGCCCCCGCTCGAAGATTTCCGGCTCGAGCGGCAGGTAGGTCACGTTCCGGTTCACCACCCGGCCGATGATCGCGGCCAGCTCGGCACCGGTGACCACCTCGGCGCCGCCGACGTCGACGGTCTGGCCGTCGATTCCGGGCGTCTCGAGGGCGGCGAGCGCCGCCGCCGCCAGGTCGGTGTGCGACAGCCAGGCGACCCGGCGGTCGGCGGGCAGCGGGTACGCCAGCACGCCCTGATCGACGATCCCCGCACCGACCGCCGGGTTGAGCAGGTTGTCCAGGTAAACCGGCGGGCGAAGAACCACCAGCGGAACGCCGCTGT
The DNA here is from genome assembly GCF_040656595.1 of Actinoplanes sp. NPDC049802. Lineage (NCBI taxonomy): Bacteria > Bacillati > Actinomycetota > Actinomycetes > Micromonosporales > Micromonosporaceae > Actinoplanes > Actinoplanes sp. NPDC049802. The sequence goes on along the minus strand of NZ_JBFAMR010000055.1, from coordinate 47,429 downwards.
CGCGCAGGATCGCCTCCGCGGCACGCCGTGTCTCGAACGCCGCGTACGGCGTGATCCGGTCGGGGATCGAGGTGTTCGTGTTGAAGACGAGCCGCTGGACGCCGGCCGCCCGGGCAGCCTCGGCGACGTTGCGGGCGTAACCGGCGACCGTGTCCGGGTCGTACACCAGCGGCAGCGTGAGTACGGCATGGGTCACGCCGTCGAACAGCCGCCCGACGTCGCCGCGGTCACCCAGGTCACCGGTCGTCACGGGGACCGCGAGCCGGCCGGTCGCGGCACGCCGGGTGCAGCCGCGGACCGGGTGGCCACGCTCGGCCAATGCCCGCGCGATCGCTCCGCCCTGTGCGCCGGTGGCGCCGAACACCAGGTGACTCATCGTCAAATCCCCTTCGTCGTGTGCCCGGTAGAAGACTGCCGCGGCCCCGGTCGTACCGTTGATAAAGATCTTGGGCTGTGGGTTTATGGATCGTCCACGGGTCAGCCGCGCGCGGCCGCCGGTTCGCCCGCGGTGACAGCGGTCGGCCGAAGCCGCGCCGCCAGCAGAGCCGCCACCAGCGCGACCACCGCGCCGACCAGGAAAGCCATCCGGAACCCGGCGGTGACCGCGACCGGATCGGCGGTGTCCCCGGCGCGGGCCGCCGCCACCCCGGTCATCACCGCGAGGCCGACCACCGAGCCGAACTGCAGACTGGTGTTGACCAGGCCGGAGGCCAGGCCCGCCTCGTCTGGCCGGATGTCCGCCGCCGCGGCGATGTTGGTGCTGACCGCGACCAGCGGCAGGCCCACACCGAGCATCAGAGTCGGGCCGAGCACGTCGCTGACGAAGCCGCCCTCCGCGGACAGCCGGGACAGCCAGGCCATCCCCACGGTCACCAGCCCGAAGCCGACGATCATGACGGTCCGCAGGCCGAACCGGGCGATGATCCGGTCGGTCAGACCCGCCACCAGGATCACCACGATCGACAGCGGCAGCAGGCCCAGGCCGCCGACCAGCGGCGAATGCCCGACCACGTCCTGGAGGTAGAGGCTGACCAGGAAGAACATCGGGAAAAGGGTCACCTGGGACAATCCGGCGAGGATATTGGCGGCACGCACCAGCGGCCGGCGCAGCACCTCCGGCGGCACCAGCGGCGCGGCGGTACGCCGTTCGATCAGCACGAACGTCAGCAGCAGCACCGCCGCGAGGGCTGCCGCGACCAGCGTCCGAGGTGCGGTCCAGCCGGCCTCGCCGGTGGTGACCAGGGCGTACGCCAGCAGTGCCAGCCCCGTGGTGACGGTGACCGCGCCGGCGACGTCGAAGCCCCTACCGTGGCGCTCGGCACGCGCCTCGGGCAGCAGGCGCATCGACAGCACCAGCAACATCAGCCCGGCGGCGACGTTCAGCACGAACGTGGACCGCCAACCCCACCAGTCGGTGAGGACCCCGCCGAGCACGGTACCGACCGCCCCGCCGGCGCCAGCCATCGCGGCGAAGATGCCGAGCGCGCGGTGCCGGTCCGGGCCGTCCGGGAAGATCGCCAACAGCAGTGCGAACGCGGCCGCGGCGGCGAGCGCGGCGGCCGCGCCCTGCACGGCCCGCCCGGCGATGAGCCAGCCCGCCGAGCCGGCCACCGAGCCGATCACCGAGCCGGCGACGAGCACGGCCAGCCCGATGCGGAAGACGCGGCGCCGGCCGGCGTGGTCGGCAGCCCGCCCGCCGAGCAGCAGCAGGCCGCCGAAGGCGATCAGGTAGGCGTTGGCCACCCAGGACAGGCCGGGCGGTGAGATGTCCAGGTCCGTACCGATCGAGGGGACGGCGACGTTGACGAGCGCTGTGTCGAGGATCAGCAGGAACTGGGTCGAGGCGAGGACCGCGAGGGCCTTCCATGGATCAGACATGCCATCACTTCCGTTGGTGTCCGGTGGCTGTGGCCTCCGTTCAGGCCCCCGGTCGGCGCTTCCGTCGGCGGCCCCCCATGGCCGGATCTTTGCTGCGGCCTCGGCGACGATGACGTCGGAGAGGCCTGCGGCACCCAGAATCAGTGCGGTGGTCAGCCCTTGCGATACCTGCACCGGCGATGACGACGCGCATGTGACTTTCCATTCCCCCGCTGCTTCCCACGGCCCTTGCCGCACCGCGGGCAGACTGCTGTCCGGCGGAAGTCGGTGACCCCCGGTGATTCGCGGGCGTAGTTACCCGCCGTCAAGCTTTGTTTGCCAACAGTGAGCTTGCCGGGCCGCATTGATACGATCAATAAAGAATCAGCCGTCACAAACTAAGGATCGTCCGTGTTTGACCATGACGTGCTTACCGATCTACTCCACCCCCTCCACCTGACCAGCGTCTTTCACAGCCGCTGGGTGGTGCGCGGGCCGTGGAACGTGCAGGGTGACGACGACGAATGTGCAGTGCTTCACTACGTCCTTCGCAACCGCTGTTTCGTGACCATCGACGGAAAGCCGCCCATCGTTTTGCACGAGGGCGACCTCGCAGTCTTCCCCTACGGAACGGCGCACACGCTCGGGGACGGCTCCACCGAGCCGACCCAGCCGCTCGAATCCGTCCTCACCCACCGCCGGCTCGGTTCCTCGGCCACCATTCGGCTCGGCACCGAGGGCGAGACCACCGAGCTGATGTGCGCCAGCGTGCACTACGACCCGGCCGGAGAACCTCCGCTCTACCGTTCACTGCCCGCGGTCATCGTGCTCGACCGGCACATGCTCGCTCAGGAGCCGCTGCTGACCCGTACTCTGGAATGCCTGGTCCCGGAGACCGAGCGAGCCGGCCCGGGCAGCCAGCTGATCGCCCTGCGCGCCTTCGAGATGGTGTTCGTGCTGGCGCTGCGGGTGGCCCTGCAGAACCGCACGACCGACAACCCGGCCCTGCACGCCCTCATCCACCCGGGCATCAGCAAGGCGCTCTCCGCCATCTACACCGATTTCGAACAGCCCTGGTCGCTGCACACACTGGCCCGCCGCGCCGGCATGTCCCGCTCCACGTTCGCCAAGACCTTCCGCGACCTGGTCGGCGAGGGCCCGGCACAGCATCTGACCCGCCGGCGCATGCGTGAGGCGGTGCGACTGCTGACCGACACGAGCACCCCGCTGAGTGCGATACCCCAGCTGGTCGGCTATCAGAGCACCGTCGGCTTCCATCTCGCGTTCCGTAAGACGATCGGCGACACCCCCGGCAGCTACCGGCAGCGCAAGCACCGCCAGCCCCGGCACGGCACCCGGACCGAGGCCATGGCGGCCACCTCCTGAACCGTTCCTCCACAGTGCGCCCGGCGGGATGACCAGACCGGTATCGACCTGACGGCCCACCGGAAGATCATCTGAAGGGGGTGGCCGCCCCGGCGCCGTCCGGATCTGCCGATGATGTCAAGGTGCTCTGCCGGCTATGTAGCGGCGAGGGCGAGTAGGCGTGTCAGGACGTCGCGGCGCACCTCGGACTCGGCGCTCGTGGCCGGTTCACGCCATGGGCAGGCGATGTCGAACGCCGCGACTTGACCACTCGCGAGAAGTCTGCCAAGTGCGGACATCACGCTCGCGCTGCTGGGCCCGTTGGCGGCCGGAAAGCGCAACCCTGGCACCTCACTCGCGTCGATCACGTCGATGTCAACGTGCAGCAGTACCGGTCCGTCCGGAAGGTCGCTCACCGACACGTCCGCGACGGTTGTGTGGCGCACCTGGCTGCCCGCGAGGTAGTCGGCCTCGGCTGGATCGAGGTCACGTGCATCGACAAGGACGGCCTGATCCTCACGGAGTGGCCTCAGCCCCAACGGGCCACCGATCCGGGTAGGGTCGCCGCCCATCGCCATCCGTAGCGCCATGCCCCCGAGATAGCCCGACTCCGACGACGCCAGCGTGTGGACGTCGCCGTGGGCATCGAACCAGACGATCGTTGGAGTGACACCTGCGCGCTGCAAACCGACGAGAGTGCCGAGAGTGGCCAGGCAGTCGCCAGTCACCGACACCGTCGGCCCGGCCGCCGCTCCAGCGGCGACCTGGTGCGCCAAGGCGTCGTACAGCGTGACGAGTCGAGTCCATTGGTCATCGTCGGGAAGGTCGGGATCAACGATCCTCGCCAGAATCGTGCTCGGTAGGTCGAGGGTGTGGTCGGGCAGTCGTTCGTCTTGATGGAAAGGCAGCAGGATCACGTCGGGCACCCGAGCAGAATATGGGCTTCCTACGACGTCCTGCCCGGATCGGCAAGTGACCGGTCCGTTCCCGCGGCACCACGTTCGGTGATGTCGCCATTCCCGAGCACACCCAGCCAGACTTCTCCGACCTGAGTGTCGAGTGCAGCCGCGGTACGCGGCGCTCGGGTGAACGGGGCTCCCGCGGTCATCGTCGGCTTCGACCCGCTCCAGTGTCCGCTGATGAGTCTCGATGCGTATCTGCAGGTGAAGCAGGCACCGGACGTCGACGAGTCCCTGCACGACTGATTCCGGCAGTCGGCCGGTCTCGCGCGGTCGGCGGCGGGGTGGTCAGCCGAATCCATGAACGGTCCTTCTTCCGAATGGATCCCGAGTCGCGACGGCCGGCGATCCTGGATGGACGGACGGGCGACGGATTCCACAACCGCAAGCCGATAGTGTGAAACGACGCGATCGTTGGACACGGCCGGACCTCGTCTGGGCGTAACCCATCTGACGAACGAGGGTGGCATGCCGAAGAAACGGAAGAGCCGGCAACGGCCGTCGGCCGCCCCTCGTCCCGCACCTGAATCCGACGGCGCGACCTCCTCGAGTCCTGGCAGGCTCGCCGGTCTCGTGTCGCGGCCGGCCGCCTGGCTCGCGGGTGTGGCCGCCGCCACCCTGGTGGCCGTTCTGACCGCCTGGGTGCCACAGCACGGCCGGGACACCCTGGCAGCCTGGACCGGCGCCCCGGCGCTGCGGATCATGCCCGTGCGCACCTCGGCCGACGACTATGCGTTGCCCGGCGAGGTCACCGAAGCCGCCGACCGCGCCGTCTTGTTGGATTCCTCGGCGTCCTCCTCGAAACTACCGGACCTGCTGCGCCGGCACGCCGCCGCAGCGGTCGGGCAGATCAAGGTCCGCCTCGTCCTCGAGGGCGACCGGAACTCGCTGCGGGTCACCGACTTGAAGGTACGGATCAGGAAGGTCACCGGCGTGTTGTCCGGCACCTATCTCGGCGTCGTCAACGCGGGGGAGGACGACAGCATTCAGATGTCGGCCACCCTGGACGCGGCCGATCCGGTGCTGCGCCTTCCGGACGCGCCGCACGACCCGTACTTCTCCCGGAAACAGATCGATCTTGCACGCGGCGAACGGGAGACGCTCGACATCACGCTCACCGCCAACCGCAATACCTACGAGTTCGACTTCGTCGCCACCGTCGTCAGCGACGGCGAGAGCTACGAACAGGTCATCGACGGGGCCGGGCAGTTGCTGCGGGTCACCGGCAAGCTGCCCGACTATCACCGGTACGGCACCGTCCTGGTGGCAGACGTCGGCGAGGGTTACCGGAGCGCGGACACACCGACCCTGTGTTCGTTCTTCGACCGCTCCGAGGGCTGCTGAGGTGCGCCGCACCCCGGCGCGGTGGGTGATCGCCTGCGGCCTGCTGCTGGCACTGTCGGCCGATGGCCTTCCGCCCGGCAGACCCGGGGACCTGCCGATGCCCACTCGCCTCGTACCCCTGTGGAGCGCCCCCGCCCCGGACCCGGTCCGATTCAACGAGACCGGGCCGTACCTCTTCGACCGGGACGCGGTCATCGTGCCGGATCTGCGCCCCGGCGGATTCGCGGTCCACGATCCCGTGACCGGGGCGGTCCGGCGACAGGCCGCTCCCGACGCCGAGATACGAGACGCTCCGGGCGTACGGATCGCCAACCTGCTTCTGTTCCGCGTCGGTGGCACCCCCGCCGTGCTGGTCGTCCACTACGTGAGCGAGCGGCCCGGCCAACTGCTCGTCGCGCAGGACCTCGCCACCGGTCGCCGGCTGTGGCACCGGCCGGTCCCGCCCGCGGTGCAGTCCGGCTCCGGGGCCGAAGTCATCGCGCCCGATGTCGCGGCCAGCGGCGGCACCGTCCTCGTCGTACGCGACACCGACATGGAAGGGCTGGACGCGCTGACCGGACAGACCCGGTGGCGGCACACGATCACCACCCCGTGCCAGATATTCGTGCGTACGACCCCCGTAGCCCTCCTGCTGTCGACAACGTTGCCGAACCCGCCATCGAGGTGCGAAGCCGAGCCCCGAACCGCGATCTACCATCCCGACACGTTCGCTGAGGTCGCGTCCTGGCGCGAACAGGACGAAGGCATCCAGAGCCGTCCCCCCATCGCCGCCGACGGCACCAGCATCCTGCCCATCACGACGGCCGGATCAGACACGGCATGTTCAGCGCTGTTGCCCGATCTGAAGCGGCTCCCCAGCCGCTGCCTCGACGATCCGGTGGCCATCGCGGCACACGATGACCGCCTGATCTCCGTGGCCGGAGCCCCCGACGACGAGGGCGGGTACCCCGCACAGGCGTGGCAGACCGATTCCGGCCGGCAGCTCTGGAGCCGTCGGCTGAACCTCTACCTCGGTGATGTGCTGCTCACATCCGGCCACCGGTACCTGGTCTCGGATCCGCTGGTCGGCGACGAGCGATGGCTACTGCCGAAATTCATCAGCCTCCTCGATCCGGTCGACGGCCGCATGGTCGTCCTTCCGCTCGATGTCACTTACCTGTCCACCGAACTGCTGGGCGCGGCAGCAGGGATGATCTTCGTCCGGCACGTGACCCCTACCGGGATGCGGCTCACCTCGTACGCTCCGGTCGTCGACGGGGAGAGAGAACCGGTCCTCGGCGGGCCTACGGCCGACTCCTGGCCCGACGCGTGTCAGCTGCTGACCCCGGACGATCTCGACGATGTAGCCGCCGGCTATGTCGCCGAACCTGGACGGCACGACCTGCCGGGCGTGCACTTTCCGCAACCGAACAGGTGTCTGCTGGTCCCATCGGACCTTGCGGGGGTGGCCGTCGAGGTGACCGTCATGTGGGTCGCGACCGAGCCGGCCGCAGCAGCCGCCCTGCTCGACAGCGAGATCGCCGTATACCGCGACAACCAGGCGCCGGTGGTCCAGCTCGGCCCGGGCGTATATCAGGTCTCCGAGTACGGCAGCTCCGATCCGACGTCCGCCATCATCCGGGTGGGCGCTGTAGTCGTGCACGTGCAGATCGGCGGGCACCCCGAGCTGGTGCCACAGGTGGCGAGCCTGGTGACCCAGTCGATGCGAGGGCGTCTTGGCCTCGGACCGTGACGGCTCGCGTCGACCTTCGCGACCGTCCGGCACCGTACCGAGGTCACCGAGGTGCCGGGTTCGAAGGCGGCCGGGCTCGCGACGGCGTTCAAGCTGATCGAGGCCGCTCAAGAAGGTCAAGGTCCGGCTACGGGTACACGACCGGGCCGGCAACGTGACCACCACGTCGGCGCGTACCTGGTACCGCCGCTGACCTTGACCGCGAACGGCCTGGCCCTTGCCTGTGGCGAGAACCAGGCCGTATCGGCCGCATGATCGACGGTGGCTTCCGCAGCGGCGGGCCTGGTGCAACCCGCGCTGGCGTGCGTCCAGCGCCGCCTGCGGACGGTGCCGATGCGTGTGTCCTCGCGACCGTGTCGGCCCCGGCACCCGGCCCGCCCGCAGCACCGCAAGGTGCGCTGCATCCGGTGGAAGTCGATGCGGCGGAACCTGCGCTGGAGGCCGGCGGGGGCGACTGCTCTGCCAAGCCTCGCCTGAAGGTCCACAGGCGACGTTCCGGCGGGAGCGGCCGCGCCAGCGCTGCGTCGGCCCGCTCCCACCGGTGTGAACGTCGGTCGCTACCGGCCGGTGAAGACGACTCGGACGAGGGCGTCGAGCGCCTGCGGGAACACCTCGGCCGGATCCACCGCGGCGTCGCCCATGGTCAGCCCGGCGGTGAGCGTCTTGCCGCCGTCAGGCGTGCTGTACATGAGGGCGCCGTAGCCGCCGGGGGCGCCGCCGTTGTGGTGGTAGACGGTGATACCGGGACCGAGTTCTTGCACGAACAGTCCCAGGCCGTAGCCGATCGGCCCGTGCGGTTCGCGCATCTCGGCCAGCTGGGGGGCCGGCAGCAGCCTGCCGCTGTTGAGTGCGGCGAAGAAGACGTGCAGGTCCCTGGTGGTCGAGATGGCCCCGCCGGCTCCGAGCAGCATCGAGAGGTTCTGCCGGGAGACGTCGACCACCTTCCATTCGCCGCCGTCCTGGAACCGGTAGTACCCATGGGCGTGCGGCTCGGGCAGGTCCGTGACGTCGCCGTCCAGCACCGTGTCCCGAAGGCCGAGCGGCTCGAGGATGCGCCGGCGCATCTGATCACCGTACGACCCGCCGGTGACCTCCTCGATGAGCAGCGCGGCCAGCGTGTAGTTGGTGTTCGAGTAGCTCCAGTCGGCGCCCGGTTCGAACCGCGCCGGTCGGGACAGCGCCAGCTCGACCAACTCCTGCGGCTGGTAGCCGCGCAGCCGGGCGTCGACCCAGTCCTTACCGGTGGCGGGGATCCCCGGCACGATCGTGCCGTCCGGGAGGTACTCGCCGGTGTAGTTGAACAGGCCGCTGGTGTGCCGCAGCAGCATCCGGGCGGTGATCCGCTTGTCCAGACCGGGATGGGCCAGGTGCTCGGTCACCGGGGCGTCCAGATCGAGGGCCTGCTCGGCCGCCAGTTGCAGCACGACGGTGGCGGTGAAGGTCTTGGCGACACTGCCCGCCCAGAACCGGCCGTCGGTCGGTGGCCTGCTCGCCTCGCCCAGTCTGCTGATCCCGGCGCTGCCGGCCCAATCACCGTGCTCGTCGCTGACGCGCATCTGCAGCCCGGCGAACCCGGCGGCGACGAACTCTTCGACAGCGTTCTGAAGTTCGGTGTGGCTGGTCATGGAATGGTTCCTCCTCAACGGGCGAGCGCTTCGCTGATCTTGTCGGTGATCTGGGCCAGAACCGGGCCGGGCGTGCCACCGCGAGCCTCCAGTGCGGCGTCCACGGCGACGGCGACGATGTCGCGGAAGTTGTCCGCCTCGGCCGGGTCCCGCTCGGTGAGCAGGACCGTCGATGCGGTCAGGGCCGGCAGCACCCGGTCCGCGATCGCGGCGACCGACTTGCCGTCGAGGTCGCGTAGCCTCGACTTCTCGGCCAGCACGTGGCCGACCGGTCCGATCGCCGAGTGCAGAGCGAGGAAGCCGGCGGTGGCGAGCTTGTGCGGGGAGCCGTTCGCGTCCGCGGCCGACAGCAGCGTGACCGCGCCGTACGCGGCGGTCCGGAGAGTGTTCTTGTCCTGCTCGGTGAAGTTCCGCATGGCCGGAAGCTTCGGCCCGGTGGCCGGTGCGGGACAACCGGGTCACTGTCCCCGTGGCACGGGACGGGCCCACCGATACCGCTCTGACCTGCGGCGTTAGCTACGGGGTCAGGTGCTGCCCGGGTGTCCCGGGACGGGACGGGACACCCGGGACGACCCCGCCTGGGCGACCGGCGCCAGCTCGCTGAGCCCGTGCGTGGAGCAGATTTCCACGGCTGCACGGAAACCGGCCTCAGCCGCGGCCGCGTCGCCCGCGACGAGGCAGGCCTCGGCGTACGAGATGAGGCTGCGCGCCAGCGAGCGAGGCTCGCCGAGCCGTTCCAGGATTCTCACCGCCTCAGCGTGCTGAGCGGCCGCCTCGGCGGGGCGGCCGAGGTGACAGAGGGCGACGGCCAGGTCGGTGAGGCTGCCCGCGGCGAACAACGGGCTGCGAGTCGACAGGTTGAGGGCGTGGGCCTGTTCGGCGAAGTCGACGGCGCTCTGCGCGTCACCTTCGCCGAGTACCGCCCGGCCGAGCACGTCGAGACACATCCGCAGGGTCTGCGGGTCGAGGCCGCGCGCCGTGTCGATGACCGCGGCCACCACCTCACGGGCTTCGGCGTGCCGTCCGAGCAGCACCAGGGTGTGGCCGAGCGCGGCGCTCGTGCGCACCCGGACCGCCGCGCCGGGCGGCTGCAACGACAGCGCCCGGCGTTGCAGACCGGCGGCGCCTTCGGGATCGTCGAGCTGGACACGGACGTCGGCGAGCTGCAGCAGAGCGAAGACCTCCCCGGTGGTGTCGCCTTGCGCGGCCATCAACGTGCGGGCCTCGTCGAGCTGCACCGCCGCCTCCCTGGCCCGGCCGAGACGGACCAGGGCCGCACCGAGCAGGTAGCGGTGCGACGCGAGCATGCGGCGGTCGCCGTTCCGGTGCGCCGCGGGCAGGCTCTCCTCGAGCCAGCGGCGCTGCGGGGCGGCGGCGCCGCGCCCCAGATTGAGCACTGATGCGAGCTGTCCGAGGCCGGCCGCCAAGCCGTCGAGTCCCCATTGCACAGCCAGCGCGAACGTCGCGGTGACGTTGGCCCACTCGGTGTCGGTCCAGGTCACCGCCGTGTCGAAGTCGGCGATCCGGGGCAGCGCGGGCGGTGGGTGCGTCACGCTGACCGGCAGTGGGACGAGGGTGCCGACCAGCTCCTTCACCGTCAGCATGCCGGTGAGGTAGTAGTCGCCGAGGCGCGCGATCGCCGCCTGCGGGTCACCCGCGGCGACGTCGGCCCGCGCGGCCTGCCGCAGCAGGTCGTGCATCCGGTAACGGCCGGCCGCCGGCTCCTGCAACAGGTGGACGTCGACCAGGTCCTCCAGCAGCGCCCGGGCGTCAGTCAGGGAGACACCGGCCAGAGCGGCGGCACCGTACGCGTCGATGTCGTCTCCCGGCACCAGTCCGAGCAGCCCGAACATCGTGCGCTGCGCGGTGTCGAGCTGCCGCAGTGACATCGCGAAGACCTCGGCGACCACCAGCTCGCCGTCCTGCAGGCGTTCCACCAGCGTGTCGATCGTCCATGCGGGCCGGTGCCGCAGCCGGGCGGCGGCCACCCGGATCGCCAGCGGCAGGTTCCCACACCGGCGCAGCACCTCGCCGACGTCTCCGGGCCGGGCTCCGCCCGCCGAGGCGGTGAACAACGCGGCGGCCTCGGCGGGTGGCAGCACGTCGAGGGAGATCGGTCGTACGCCGTCGAGCGCCACCATCCGCCGCCGACTGGTGATCAGGACGAAGGTGGCGCCGGCACCGGGCAGCAGATCGCGGACGTGGTCCTCGTCGGCGGCGTTGTCCAACAGCACCAGTGCGCGCCGCGGCACCAGTTCCGAGCGCCACAGCGCGGCCCGTTCGGTGAGTTCGTCGGGGATCCGGCCCGACGGCACCCCGAGCGCGCTCAGCAGCACCCGCAGCGCTTCGGCCGGCTCGACCGGTTTCCGGCCCGGAGTGAATCCGTGCAGGTCCAGATAGTACTGGCCGTCGGGGAAGTTCGCGGTCAGCCGGTGCGCGGCGTGCACGGCCAGCGCGGACTTGCCGACGCCGCCCATACCGTCGATCGCGACGAGCGAGCCGTCCCCGGCGGCGTCCAGCAGAGCCGCCAGTTCGGCGCGGCGCCCGGTGAAGGAGGAGACGTCGTGCGGCAGGTCGTTGCGGACCTGCGGGGCGGCGGCGACGACGGTCGGCTCGGGGCCGTCCTTGGCCCGTTCCCACAGCTCACGCAGCGGCCGCGGGTCGCGGCCGGCGACCCGGCACAGCGACACGACCGTCGGCCAGGGCGGGACGGCCTGACCGGAGAAGTAACGCGACAGCGAGGAACTGCTGACATGGATGTCGCGGGCCAGTTCGCGCAGGCTGCGCCCGGTCGCATCCCGTAGCAGCCGCAGCCGGACGGCCAGTTCCTCCCGCATCCAGACGATCCTAATCGGCTGTCAGCGGTGCTGACCGTCCCGGCGGAGCCGGATGAGCGCTACCGCCGGGACGGATCGAAAGTCAGCCGCGCTGCCAGGTACGGATGGATGTGTAGGTCACGTTTCCGAGTTTGTCGTACGCGCGAACCCGTACCTTCATGGTCTTCTTCTGTGTCCGGGTGTTGAGGGTGAGCAGGTAGCCGGCCTTGGTGTCGGTGGCCACGACCTTTCCGCCGACCAGCAGTTCGACGCGTGCGATGCCGCTGGTGTCGGTGGCTTTGACGTAGACCTTGACCGTGCCGGTGACCTTGGCGCGGTTCTTCGGCGCCTTGGTGATCGACAGCGACGGGCCCCGGTTGTCGGCGATGACGGTCCGGGTGTGGGTGCTGACGTTGCCGAGTTTGTCGGTCACGGTCCACTTCAGTGTCATGGCGCCGTTCGCCGTTCGGGTCGGGACCTTGAGCGAATACGGTGCGGTGGTGTCGCGGCCGATGTAGGTGCCGTTGCCCCACAGGTCGGCCTTCGCGATGCCTGCGGGGTCGTCGACGCTGTTCAACGTGCTGGTGAAGGTGCCGCGCACCCGGGCGCCCGCGGCGGGGCTGATCGATCTGACGGTGGGGCCGGTCGGGTCGTACGTCACGTGCTGGAACAGCGGGATGACGTTTCCCGCCTTGTCCCATACGAAGAACGTGTATCCGTATTGACCGCCGGCGTCGCGTTCGGGCGTGACGGTTGCCGTCCACTCGTCGCGGCCGGGCGTCCGAGTCATGCGCTCACCGTTGACCAGAACGTGTTCCACATCGGGGGAGGTGGCGGTGACGGCCACCCGGATCGGGCCGGCCACCATTTGGTACGGGTGGGGAGAGGTCACCGAGGCGGTCGGTTCGATGCTGTCCACACGGATTTTGACGGTGCGGTCGACGTGCAGGCCCGCGTAGTCGACGGCGCGTACGGTCACGGTCAGTTCGCCGTTGTAGTCGTCCTGCGGGTCGAGGGTCAGATACCGTGCCCAGGGCGCGGCCGGGGTGGAGTCGACGACCTCGCCCCCGACCAGCAGGTCCATCCGGTCGATGCCGTGATCGTCGGCGAGCCACACGTTCTTCACGCTTCGTGCGTCGTCGTTGATGACGGCGCCGTCAATCAGGTCCAGGTCACTTTTGAACTGGGGTGCCCGAGCGTCTTCGAGGTTGCCGAGGTCATGGACCACCCGTGCCGCGTTGAGGACCCGCGCATCGTGAGGCTCCACCGGAGTGTGGCCGACCGTGGACATCGCCGTCTCGGTCACCGCCTTGCGGATCTCCGCGGCGGTCGCCTTCGGCTGTACCGACAGCGCCAGCGCCGCTGTTCCGGAGACGAGCGCGGTCGCCGCCGACGTGCCCCTGGCGGCCTCGCGGTTGCCGTCACGGTTGATGACCCAGGCACGGTCCGGGGCCAGCACGTCGATCCATCGGTCCTCGGGCGAGTTGCGGTTCGAGCCGATCGAGGGCGCACCGTATTCGTTGATCGAGCCGACGGCCAGAACCGTGTCGAGGGCGGCCGGGTACTGCCGGGCGGTCGTCGCGGTCTGGCCGGCCGAGCCGACGACCAGGGCGCCTCGCTCCTCGGCGTGCTGAACCGCCTCCGACAACAATCGGCTCGGAGCCGGCGTGCTCAGCGACAGGTTGATGATGTCCGCACCATGGTCGGCCGCCCACACGATTCCCGCGGCGACGTCGGCTGAGGTGCCCTCGGCGGGACGGTCGGCGCGGGGGCTCAGCACGCGTACCGGCAGGATGCGGCAGGCGGAGCAGATCCCGGTGCTGCTGGGCTGGTCGGCGGTGTGTTTCCCGGCGACGAGGTTCGCCATCAGGGTGCCGTGGCCGTCCGGGTCGGAGGCGTCGGCATCGCCGTCGACGAAGTCCCGGCCGGCCGACAGCCTGCCCGAGCCGAGGCCGGGGTTGGCGCTCACCCCGGTGTCCACCACGGCGACGGTCACCGACGAACTGCCTCTGGTCCAGCTCAGGGCACTCGGGATCTGCGCCATGCTGAACCATCGGTAGTTCGCCGAAGTCGGGTGAAGGAGCGGACCGTCGGCGTAGTAGTCGGTGATGTCGACGGAGGGCGAATCGGCGTGGACCGTCGCGCCCGGCTCCGCGAACCGCACACCGGGATCAGCCTTCAGGTGGCGGAGAACCGTGTCGCGTTGCGCCGCGGGCACGTCGAGGGTGATCGCGTCGAGGCCGGTGACCCGGTTCCATCCGGTCACGGAGCCGGTGAGGCGCCCGACGACGCCGGCCGCGTTGGCACCGTCGGTGAGTCCTACATCAAGACGTACGGTCGACTCGGCCGCGGCGGCCGGGGAGACCCAGAGCCCGGTCAGCAACACGGCGATCAGGCTGGAGGAGATGGCGCGCACGGACGGCTCCCGCATCGAGATCAATGAAGATGGGGAGACTGTAGCCGCAACGGTACGGTCCCGTCACGTCGATTCCGCCGGAAATCCACGGTCACCGCTGCTCCAGGCTTTCCGGCCAGGGTGGCCACCGCTGGTGGACCTGCTGTGGCCGCCCGATCGGCGGACGCCGGGAGCGCAGCGGCCACCGACAGGATCCGGCCGAGGAGGTGGTAACGCCCCGTCGCAGGCGCCTGCGGTCACTCGTAGCAGTCCTGGGCGCGCAGTTGAAGCTGCAGCGCGACGACCTCGCCGTTGTCGATCGTGATGTTGTAGACGGCGTCGCTGTTGCCGGGCACCGCGGCGTGCCCTCGCCCTTCCGTCCCGGGCCCGGTGAAGGTGCGCCAGTCCGGGTACGCCGCCCGGACCGCCTCGGCCGGGCTGCCGAGCTCGACGCCCTGCGGCGTGGCCAGCCCCGGATAGGCGGTGATCGACGCGATGCCCAGGTCCGCGGACAGCCACACGACGGCCTCCGCGCCGCCGTACGTCAACCGGTACTCGGGGTTGCAGCCGCTGTCGTACCGCTCCCCCTCCCAGTCCGCCAACTGCGTCGCGTCCGCCTCGTCCCTGCTCATGCCGAGCTTGAGGGCACCCACACCGTCCGGTCCCAGTGTCCGCCGCGCTGACGTGGCGGCGGCGCTGGTGGGCCGGATGCCGCCGGCCGGTTCGGCGGCGCCGGTCACCCGCTCCGGCGCGGCACCGCATCCGGTGACCGGCGCCAAGGTCGCCGCCACCGCGAGCACCAGAACGGTTCGCCGCGTCATCTTGCCGCCCATGAGTTGTGCCGCGTGATCACATCAGGCCTCCCCACACGGCCGCCTACTCGTAGCAGTTCTGGTTACGCAGCTCGAGCTGCAGGTCGGTGACCTTGCCGCCGGAGATCGTGATGTTGTAGTAGGCCTTGCGGTTGCCGGGCACCTTGACCAGGCCCCGGCCCTTCATGCCGGTGTCGGTGGCACTGCGCCAGCCCGGGTACGCCTTCTTGACCGCCTTCGCCGAGCTGCCGAGTTTGATGCCCTGCGGCGTGGCCAGCCCCGGGTAGGCGGTGATCGACGCGATGCCGAGCTTCTTCGAGAGGAAGACCGGGGCGTCGGTCTTCGCGGCCTTGATCCGGTAGTCGGCGTTGCAGACCTTGTTGCGGACCTCCACCGGGCGCTTCGTCAGCAGCTTGGTCTTCTCGGCCTGGCGGCGGGTCATGCCCAGCTTCAGGGCGCCCAGCCCGTTCGGCCCGAGCACCAGCTTCTTGCCCTTCTTCGGCGCGGACGCCGCCGTCACGGTCGACGTGCCGGAATCGGCCGCCGAGGTCACCGCGCTGGAAACGGCCGCCGTCGACGCCGCGGCCGGCTCGGGACGGGCGGCCGTGCCGAAGCCGCTGAGCAGCGCCATGCCGAGGACCGCGCCAAGAACCGTCATCGTGCGTCGCATCGTGTTGCCTCTCTCGATTCCTGAGGTGCTGTCCTACGGTGCGATGCGTCCGGCGGGGGCCGAGTTCGCGAAATTCGGTAACGGCTGGATAACGGCCGATGCGGCGTCAGTGCCTCACTCACTCTTCCAGCGCCCGGCGTACCTGGTCGAGCAGCGCCGCCTCGGAGAACGGTTTCGGGATCAGCGCGATGTCGGATTCCGCGACGCCGTGTGCGGCCAGGGTGCCGTGCGCGTAACCGGACATGTAGAGCACCCGGATGTCCGGGCGCAGTTCGGCCACCAGGCCCGCCACCTGCAGGCCACTGGCGCCGGGCATCACCACGTCGGTGAGGAGCAGGTGGATGCGACCGGGGTGGCATCGCGCGCACTCGATCGCGTGTGTGGTGTCCTCGGCCACGATCACCTGGTAGCCGTTGCGGGCCAGCAGGCGCCGAACGACCTCGCGCAGCTCGGGCTCGTCCTCCACGAGCAGGACGGTCTCGTCTCCGGAGCGGTCTGCGCGGGGCTGGTCACCGGTGCTGGGCTGCGGCTGCCGGTCGGTGGCAGGCAACAGCACGGTGACGCTGGTTCCCTGCCCCGGCTCCGATTCGATCCGCACCGATCCGCCGGCCTGCGCGACCACCCCGTACACCATGGCCAGCCCGAGGCCGGTGCCCTCCGCCTTGGAGGTGAAGAACGGCTCGAACACACGGTCGAGGACATCGCTGCTCATGCCCACGCCGGTGTCGGTGACGGTGAGCCTGGCGTACCGGCCGGAGGTGAGCCCGACCTCGGCGGCCTGTGCCTGGTCGAGCGGCGCGTTCCGCAGCGAGATGGTCAGCTCGCCGCCGGGTCCCATCGCGTCACGGGCGTTGACGGCGAGGTTGAGCAACAGCTGGTCCATCTGGCCGCGGTCCACGCTCACCGGCCACAGGCCGGCGTCCCGGACCACGACCAGCTTGATCTGTTCCCCCACCGCGCGCTGGAGCAGCTGCTGTGCCTCGGTGAGCACGTCGCCGAGGCACAGCACCTCGGGCTGGGCCACATCCCGCCGGCCGAAGGCGAGCAGCTGCTGGGTGAGGCGGATGGCCCGCTCGCTGGCGCTCTGGATCTGCCCGACGTCCCGGGTGGTGCGGCGCCAGCGTTCCGGGTCGGTGTGCGCGGCGGCCGCCACGTCCTCGGCCACGAACTCGGTGCAGTTGGTGATGATCGCCAGTAGGTTGTTGAAGTCGTGCGCCACGCCGCCGGCCAGCTGCCCGAGCGCCTCGAGTCGCTGCGACTGCTGCAGCCGCCGCTCGTACTGCTCCCGCTCGGCCCGTGCCTTCGCCCGCTCCCGCTCCGCCTGCAGCTCCAGCCGATCGGTGATGTCGTGGATGAACGCGTACACCCGCTGCTGCGGGCCGTCGCCCACGCGCCAGGCGGCCAGTTCCACCGGCAGCCGCCGACCGGACCGGTGCCGTGCCGCGGTCTCGGTGCGCCGTCCCGGCGCGTCGGCCTCTCCGTCCGCCCAGGACTCGGCCAGCGGGTGCGGACCGTCCTGCCCCAGGTCGTGCGGGAATATCGTGTCCGCGAGCGGGCGTCCCACCGCTTCCGCCCGCGACCAGCCGAATACGCGTTCGGCGCTGTGGTTCCAATCCACGACCACGCCCTCGTGGTCCACGCTCACGAACGGGTCGGTCGCCGTCTCCACGATCAGCCGGCTCTGCTCCTGCTGGCGCCGCAGCTCCTCGCCGATGCGGATCCGCTCGATCGCGTGGCGGATCGACCGGGACAGCAGCTCACTGTCCACGCTGCCCTTGACGAGGTAGTCCTGGGCGCCGGCGCGCAAGCTGGCCAGCATCAGCTCCCGGTCGCGGGTGCCGGAGAGCACGACCAGGGGTACGCCGGACACCGCCCGGCGCAGATCGTCGACCGCTTCCCGCCCCTGTGCGTCCGGCAGTGACAGATCGAGCAGGACACAGTCCGCACCCTGGGTGGTCAGGTGTTCGCGGGCCGGATCGAGCCGGGTGAAGTGGCGCAGGCGGTAGTCGTCGTCGGCGTCGGCGAGTTGCTCGGCCACCAGCGCCGCGTCAGCCGGATTGTCCTCGATCAGTACGACGTCCAGCGGTGACCCGGTCATCGCCCACCGGTTCCGGGAAGACTGGCGCTCTCCATCCAGAAGGAGCCGATGGAGTGCACGACCTGGCGCAGACGCTGCACTTCGATCGGCTTGGTGATGAAGGCGTTCGCGGCCAGGCGGTAGGCGGAGTGCACGTCCTCGGGCGCCCGCGATGTCGTCAGCACCAGCACGGGTATGACGCGCAGGTTCTCATCCGGGTCGTTGCGCAGCTCGTCGAGCACCTCCAGCCCGCTACGGGCGGGCAGGTTGAGGTCGAGCAGGACGAGCTCCGGCCGCGGCGCCTCGCCGTACTCACCCTGCCTGCGCAGGAAACGCAGGGCGCGTTCACCGTCGCGGGCGACGTGCAGTTCGACGCGCGACTCCAGCTCGCCCACGAACTCCTCGATCAACGCGACGTCCGCGGCCGAGTCCTCGACCAGGAGGAGCCGCAGCGGCACCGTGGACATTCCGGCTGCAGCGCTCACCGTACGCCGGCCAGTTCTCGGCCGGGCCGGGTGGCGGGGGCCGCCGTGGCCGGGAAGGTGAGGTGGAACCGCGATCCGTCTCCGGCCTGCGATTCCACCCAGATCCGGCCACCGTAGCTTTCGACGATCTTCTTGCAGATGGCCAGGCCCATCCCCGTCCCCGGATATTCGTCGGCCGTGTGCAGGCGCTGAAAGACCACGAAGATCCGGTCGTGGTGCCGGGGATCGATGCCGATGCCGTTGTCGCTGACGGTGATGTGCCACTCCTGCCCGCCCTCGGCCGGCACTGCCCCCGCGACGATCTCCGGC
The DNA here is from genome assembly GCF_040656595.1 of Actinoplanes sp. NPDC049802. Taxonomy (NCBI): domain Bacteria; kingdom Bacillati; phylum Actinomycetota; class Actinomycetes; order Micromonosporales; family Micromonosporaceae; genus Actinoplanes; species Actinoplanes sp. NPDC049802. Next base: position 28,983 of record NZ_JBFAMR010000055.1, on the reverse strand, counting down.
GCCTGCGGGCCGCGATACTTCAGCGCGTTGCTGATCAGGTTCTGGAACAGCTGTACGGCGTGCAGCGGGGTGGCCTGTGCCGTCGGCAGGTCGCCGCGGGTGACCTGCGCGCCGGCCTCCTCGATCGCACCGCGCAGGTTCGCCACCGCCTCGTCCCAGGCGGCCGCGAGGTCGGTGGGCACCGGGCCGCTGTCGCCGCGGCCGACCCGGGAGTAGGTGAGCAGGTCGGAGATCATCCCGGACATGCGGCGGGTCCCGTCGACGGCGAACTCGATGTACCGGTGGGCGCGTTCGTCCAGCCGGTCGCCGTACCGCTGCTCGAGAAGCCCCACGAAGCTGCTGACGGTCCGCAGCGGCTCCTGCAGATCGTGGGAGGCGACGTAGGCGAACCGTTCCAGCTCACGGTTGGAGCGGGCCAGCCGGCGTTCGCTCTCCCGCAGCTGGACCGTCATCTGGCCGGCGAGTGCCACCGCCCGTTCCCGGGCGGTGCTCGTGATCCAGAACAGCCACGTCAGCAGCAGGCTGAGGAGCAGCCCCAACCCGGCGATCGTCCATGGAGCGGCCCTCTCCTGCGGCGACACCAGCGCCTCGGCCGCCCGGTAGTGGACGTCCCACCGGCGGCCCCCGACGATGACCGGAAAGGCTTCGGTGCGGTTTCCCCCGTTGGCGGACACGGCGTCGGCCCGCTCGTCGGTGTCGTAGGTGCGGGTCGCCTCGCTGAGCGGGGCCGGCTCGGGGTCGCCCGCCGGCCCTCGGTCGTAGATCTCCAGGGCGTGCCGAGACGCGTTCTGCCCGAGCACGCCGGCGAGCAGGTCGCCCATGCGAAACGCGGCGTACTCCACGCCGAGGAAGGCGGCCCGCCGCTGAGTCAACGTGCCCAGCGGCAGGCCGGGACGGTACGTCGCCAGCATGATCAGGAACCCGGTCTGGCTTGCGGTCTCCTGCACCAGCGTGACCGGGGCGGTAGCCGCCGGTTGGCCGGTGTCCCGGGTCCGCTCCAGGGCCTGCCGCCGGCTGGGTTCGCTGAGGAAGTCGAAGCCGAACGCGGGCAGGTTGCCCGTCTGCGGCTCGATGAAGCTGATCGGGGCGTACTGGAGCCGCACGCCGGGCGGGTGGATCGCGAACCTCGGGTACGGCAGGCCGGACGCGGCCGCGTCGGCGCGGACGCTCGCCTCGAAGGCCGCGGGCTTCTCCCGAACCAGCGGAGCGAAGCCGATGACCTGGACGCCGGGGTAGCGGTCGAGCACCCGCAGGGAGGCGATGTACTGGTGGAACTCCCGGCGACGGAGCTCCTCGGAGGCGCCGCGCAGCGCCCGCAGGCCGTACAGGATCTCGGTGTAGGTGCCCAGCCGGCCGTTGATCAACTGTTGGGCGGTGGCGGCCCGGTTGCGCAGTTCGGTGGCCTCGCTGTCGGCCACCGTCGCCGCGGACCAAAGCGTGGCGGACGCGGTCAGTGCCAGCGACACAGTCATGATCGCCAAGGCGGAGCGCCGCCCGCCCGCCCGGCCTGCAATCTTGTTGTTCATCAGGCGCCCGACCATCCCTGATAAAGACTGTCGAAGTGCGAATTATATCCACTTATTCGGAAGTGGGGCAGGCGAGCCGGTCAGGCCAGTGGCAGCAGCTCGCCGATGAGGTGCACGCGCAGCACGAGCTCTCTGCCGGCTTCGAGGCGGTGGCGGCCGGAACCGGCCCAGGAACCGGATGAGGCGGGGCCTGCTGTCCGACGGCCGAGGACGGCTGCCGGAAAGCGTGGAGGTGATGCCCACCACCCGTGGCGGAGCAAGCGCCTGCAATGTCCGGTCTGGCCGACAAAATGCGCCTCCAGTCCCGCAGCCCCCTTCATCCCGCCGAACGGTGTGCGTGTCATTGTGCGAATCGCCTCCCTACCGGCCTCCGGTCGGCTCGCGGGAGTCAAGGCCGGGGTCGCCCGGTCCGGCGAGGACGCGGCACCCTGTGAGCGGCGGGAGTCGCGCGGGAGGATGGAGCGAGGCATGCAACGACGGGCGCTGCTGGGTCGCGAGGCGGAGCGTCGCGCACTGGCTGCCCTGGTCGAGCAGGCCGCCTCCGGGTCGGGTGGTGCGATGGTCGTCCTCGGCGCTCCCGGGATCGGCAAGTCGGCGCTGGTCGCCGAGGCGGCAGCACTGGCCGCGCGCAGCGGGACCCGGGTGATCACGGCGGTAGGGGTGGAGTCCGAGGAGGACGTGCCCTGCGCCGGCCTGCACCAACTGGTCCATCAACTGCGCGACGGAATCGACGACCTGCCAGGGCCGCAACGTGCCGCGCTGCGCGCAGCCGTCGGGCTCGCCGACGATGCCGTGCCCGATCTCTACCTCGTCGGCTTGGCCGCGTTGACCCTGCTGTCGGACGCGGCGGTGAAAGCCCCGCTGCTGGTGGTCGTCGAGGACGCCCACTGGATGGACCGAGCCAGCCTCGATGTGCTCGGGTTCGTCGCACGGCGAATCGAGTCCGATCCCCTCGTCCTGATCGCCGTCACCCGCGGCCTCGACGACCGGCTCGGCGGTGCCGGACTGCCGGTGCTGCACCTGAACCCGCTGACGGACGAGGTGTCGAGGGAACTGCTGGACGCCGTGGCCCCCCGCTTGGGGCAGCAGGTGAGGCGGCGGCTCTTGGAGGAGGCGGCCGGGAACCCGCTGGCGCTGACCGAGCTGCCCGTCGCGCTGCGATCGGTCGGTGGGGCGTACGCGCTCACCCCGGGTCCGCTGCCGTTGACCGAACGTCTGGAACGCACCTTCGCGGCCCGGGTCTCCGGCCTGCCGGTCGACACCCGGGCGGTCCTGCTCCTCGCGGCTCTCAACGGTGACGGCACGATGGACGAGTGTTTCGCCGCCGCCGTCCGGATGCTCGGGACGGCGGTCGACGCCTCGGCCCTGGGACCGGCGGTCGCTGCGGGGCTGGTGGAGCCCTGGGGAAAGGAGTTCCGGCATCCGCTCGTCCGCTCGGCGATGCACCACGCTGCGACCGCCGCGGAACGACAGGCCGCGCACGCCGCTCTCGCCGCCGTGCTCCAGGGGCAGCCCGACCGGCAGGCGTGGCACCGCGCCGCGGCCACCGCCGGCCCCGACGAGCTCGCGGCGCGGGACCTGGACCGCACTGCCGGCAGGGCACTGCGGCGGGGCGGAGTCGCCGCGGCTCTGGCCGCGCTACGGCGGGCCGCTGAGCTGACCGCGGACCCGTCCGCTCGCGCGGACCGGCTGCTCCGCGCGGCGGAGCTCGCCTTGGAGTCGGGCCAGTCCGCGGTCGTCGCGGACCTGCTGGCCCAGGCCGGCTCGCTGGACCTCACGATCCGGGACCAGGGTCGTGCGTCCTGGGTGGGCATCGTTCGGGGTCAGTGGGCGCAAGGCGAGGGCTCCGCGACCGCCGAGCTGGCCGAGCTGGCCGTCGAGATAGCCGCCGGTGAGCCTCTGCTGGGTCTTCGCATGCTGTGGGGCGCCATCCTGCACTGCTACTACGGAGAGCTCGGGCCTGTCGCGCGGCAACGGGTCGCCGCGGCCGCCGACCGGATGCCCGTTGACGCCGGCAACTCCTACCTGGTGGCCCTGCGGGCGTACTGCGCGCCGGTCGAACGTGGACGAGCCGTTCTGGAGTCCCTGGCCGGTCAGCTGGAGCGTTCGTCCGAGGACGCCGAAGGGGACCAGCTCCTGGGAGGGGCCGCGGTGACGGTGGGCGCTCCCGCCCTGGCGATTCGGCTGACGGCGAGGTCGCTGGACGCCTTGCGGGCGCAAGGCCGGCTGTCGCTGCTGGCCCGCGCACTCTGCGCCCTGGCGGGCAGCGCCACGCGGCTCGGTGACGTGCGCGCTGGTCACCTCGCTGCCGAGGAAGCCGCTGATCTGGCCCGAGAGACCGGTCAGCCTCTCGTGCACGCGATGGTGCACGCCATCCGCGCGCAGCTGGCCGCCGTCTGCGGCGATGCGGAGGCGGAGGCGTGGGCGGCGTCGGCGGAACGTGCGGCCCTCCCCGGAGGGGTGCGCCCGGTGCTGGCCATCGTGCAGTCGGCCCGCGGGCAGGCAGCCCTGTGCCAGGGCCGGTACGGTGACGCGTTCGGGCACCTGCGTCGCGTCTTCGACCCGGCCGACCCCGCCTTCCATCCCTGGCTGCGCTTCTACGCGGTCGCCGAACTGGTCGAGGCGGCCGTACGCAGCGAGTCCACGGAGGCGGCACGGGACATACTCGAGGAACTGACCCCACTCGGAGAGCTGGCGCCTTCGCCCGCTCTGCTCTGCGGGCTGCGCCTCGCTCGTGCCCTGCTGAGCCCACCGGACGTCGCCGAGCCGCTCTACCGGGCGGCCCTCGACGCCGTTCCTGTCGACTGGCCGTTCGAGCGGGCGCGGGTGCACCTCGCCTTGGGCGAGTGGCTGCGGCGGCACCGGCGGCCCGCGGAATCCCGCGTCGTCCTGCAGGCGGCGCGCGAGGTGTTCGACGCCCTCGGCGCGTCAGCGTGGTCGGAGCGTGCACGCCAGGAGTTGCGCGCCGCGGGTGCGTCGTCCCCTCGCCAGGACCCGGCCGCGGTCGACCAGCTGACCTCGACCGAGCTGCATGTCGCCCAGCTCGCCGCGCAGGGTCTGACGAACCGGGAGATCGGCGAGCGGCTGTACGTCTCGCCCCGAACGGTGAGCACCCACCTCCAGCGCATGTTCCCCAAACTGGGTGTGACCACCCGCGGCGAGCTCGCAGCGGTGCTGGCGGCACGATGACGTACGCCGAAGACGTCATTCGCCCGACGCGGTCGATCCTCCCGATTCCTAGGTTGGTGCCATGCCCGGTTCGCACCCGGCGAACGGGCGGAAAGGCACACCATGGGAACCATCACCGTCGGTACCGAGGGCTCGACCGATATCGAGCTCTACTACGAGGACCACGGCTCCGGCCAGCCGGTCGTCCTGATCCACGGCTACCCGTTGGACGGGCAGTCCTGGGAGAAGCAGACCGATGCGCTGGTCAAGGCCGGCTATCGGGTCATCACCTACGACCGCCGGGGCTTCGGCCGGTCCAGCAAGACCATGACGGGCTACGACTACGACACCTTCGCCGGCGACCTGAACACCGTCCTGACGCAGCTCGACCTGCGGGACGTCGTCCTCGTCGGCTTCTCGATGGGCTCCGGTGAGGTCGCCCGCTACCTCGGCACCTACGGCTCGGAACGGGTGGCCAAGGCCGCGTTCCTCGGTGCGCTCCAGCCGTTCCTGCTCCAGACGGAGGACAACCCCACCGGCGTGCCGCAGAGCGTCTTCGACGGCATCGCCGAACAAGCCGAGGCCGACCGCTACGCCTGGTACGAAAACTTCTTCATCGACTTCTTCAACACCGACGAGACGCTCGGGTCCCGGCTCAGCGAGGCCGCGCTGCGAGCGAACTGGGCCACCGCCATCGGCTCGGCACCCGTGGCAGCGTACGCGTGCGTGCCGGCGTGGCTGACGGATTTCCGGGCCGACGTGGAGCGCATCGACGTGCCATCGCTGATCCTGCACGGCACCGCCGACCGCATCCTGCCCATCGACGCCACCGCCCGGGAGTTCCGCCGCCGCCTGCCCGGCGCGCGCTACGTCGAGATCGAGGGCGCTCCGCACGGCCTGCTGCTCACCCATGCGGCCGAGGTCAACGCCGCCCTCATCGCCTTCCTCGCCAACTGAGAGCCCGGACATGCACACGCTCATGCACCGCTTCACCGTACGCATCACCGCGCTGCTCACCGCGCTCGTCGTTGCCGCCGGGCTCGCCCTGTTCGGCACGTCCAACGCGGTAGCCGGCCCGCCGGCAGCGCCGAAGCCGACCATCGTCCTCGTCCACGGCGCCTTCGCGGACGGCGCCGGCTGGGCACCCGTCATCGAGCGCCTGCAGCGGCGCGGTTTCACCGCTGTCGCGGTGGCCAACCCCCTCCGCGGAGTCCGCGAAGACGCCGACGCCCTCGACGCTCGCCTCGCCGGCATCGACGGGCCCGTAGTCCTCGTCGGTCACTCCTACGGCGGTGCCGTCATCACCAACGTGAAAGCACGTTCCCCGAAGATCAAGGCGCTGGTGTACGTCGCCGCCTTCGCCCCCGCCGACGGTGAGGCCGCCGCACAGCTCGCCGGGAAGTATCCCGGAAGCACGCTGGGGGTGACGCTGGCGCCGGTCGCGCTGCCGGACGGATCGAACGATCTCTACATCAAGCCCTCGCTCTTCCGGCAGCAGTTCGCCGCCGACGTCCCGGCGCGACAGGCTGCCCTCATGGCGAGCACTCAGCGCCCCATCCGGGATACGGCGCTGGGCGAAGCGTCCGGCAAGCCCGCTTGGGCGAATATCCCCTCGTGGTTCCTGCTGGCCGGCGCCGACAACAACATCCCCCTGCGGGCGCAGAAGTTCATGGCCGAGCGGGCCGGCTCCCGCGGCACCGTGACCGTCGAGGAAGCCTCGCACGCCGTGGCGGTCTCGCGTCCGGACACGGTCGTCAAGCTCATCGTCCGCGCCGCCGACTGACCCGCCCCGGGCCCCCGCGGATTCCGGTCGCGCCCGACTGCAGCGACCTCGTCACGGGGGCCCGGGGTGCGTACGCGGTCTTGTATCAACGTGGCCAGATCTGCGCCGGCCTCTTCCAAGTCGATGTGGTGGCAGGCGCGGCGAGGGAACAGCCGATGCACCGGAAAGCGCAAGAGTCGCCGGCAGCGGATGGCGTGGCCGGCGACGTGGGTGACCTGGTGCCGGTCGCCGGCGCCCACCTCCGGATCTGAACGTCAGAGGTTCGGGCGGATGAGGCTTCCGGCACCCACAGGGGGTGTCAGGGCACGTCCTGTGACAGGACCACCAGGTCACCGGCGAGGCGGTGCGCGCGCGCCGTGGCCCGGAACGGGACCGGATCACCGAGGTACGCCACCAGGCACTGCTGCGCCCGCCGGGCCGTCCGGGTGCCCTCGACCAGGGTCGCCAGCACCTCGTACGGCAGCGGGTCCGCCCGGGTGGGCACCTCGCCGTCCAGCCCGGCGGCCCGGTGCGTGCCGGCCATGGCGTCCAGCAGATGGGTGACCTGGCCGGTGTACGCCGCGAGCGCCCCCGCGACCGCGTCCCCGCCGTCGCCACGCTGCAGCGCCGAGGCCAGCAGTTGCGAGCCGTCGCGCAGCCCCCGGGTGCCGGGGACGGCCCGCCGCAGGCCGGTCTCCAGCGCGGCAAGGGCGTCCCGGAAGAAGTCGGTGGGCGGAAGGCGCAAGCCCCGGCTGATGATCACGAAGGACACCGCGAGGCCGTCCCGGCCGGACATCGCCTCCACCGCGCTCGTCGGGACGGCGACCGCGAACCAGGACAGCCGTCCGCGACGCCCGGAGCGCCCGGCCGGGAACCGGGTCGCGGTGGCGTCGGCGGCGGCCGCCGCGGCCGCCGCCCGCGTCTGTTCGAGCAGGTCCGGGTCGATCCCGGCGGTCTCCCCGGCCACGATCTGGAACTGCGCTGCCCCGCTGAAGGCGTAGACCAGCGCGTGTGCCGCCCGGAAGCCGCTCACAGCTTGATCACCCCCTGCAGCTTCTTGGTGACCGTGTCGATGCCCCAGCCCTCGGTGGCGCTGCCGATCACGAACTGGTACGGCACCCCCTTGTCCCGGCACACCGAATCCAGCAGCCTGGCGTGCTCGCGGAACGCCGCGGTCACCTTCTGCCGGGCGCCGGTCGCCGTGGAATCGGTCGGCGCCACCGCGCTCACCAGGTCGAACTTGCTGACGAAGAAGACCACCAGGTCGGGCCGCCGGTATTTGTCGGCGGACCCGATGATGCCGCGCGGCAGGCTCATGTAGCCCTCCTGCCGTTTGATGAACGCGTCGTCGAAATCGCCCGGCGTGCTCACCCGGTTGTCGCCGGAGACGGGTGACGCGACCACGACGAGCACCAGTTTCTGCCTCTTCCGGTTCCGCCGGATCCCCATCTCGTCGAGGACCACCCACGGCTCGGAGCCGGCGGTGTCGGTGACCGCCGGATAGAGGGTGTAGGTGCCGAACGGGATCGGGTCGAGCTTCGCCGGCACGCTTCTGCCGACCGACGGCCGTAGGCCGGACGGTGCGGTGCCGTCCTTCATCGCCCGCCACAGGCCGGACTTGCCGGCGCTGGGCGCCCCGGCGAGCAGCACCCGGACCTTGCGGCGGTCGCGACGAGACACGTACCAGCCGAGCCCGGTGATGCCGAACCCGATGGCGAGCACCACGCCGAGCGCGTCCAGCCAGTTGCCCGCCAACCAGGTCCGGACCTTCGGCCAGGTGTCCGACGGTGTCTCGCCCTGGCCCGCGGCGGCGGGACCGGCCGACGCGGAGGCGCTCGGCTTCGGCGCCTGCTGCTGGGCCTCCTGCTCCTCGGGGGTGCCCTTCCCGGGAAGCAGGGTCGCGCAACCCTGCCGCAGCAGGCTGATCCGGATGTTCCCGTTCGGGCTCCAGTAGTAGTAGAAGGCACATGCCGGGTCGATCCGCATGTCGGAGACGTCGACCTCGGCCGGGTCGCCGGAAGGCGCCACCAGGGTGTATCTCAGCTTCCCGGTCTTCGGGTCGTAGTAGACCACCGTCCGCCGCTCCACGTCGGTCCGCGAGGTGGGCTGCGGGGTCGGCGCCTCGGCGATCGCCGGCGCGGCCGTGACGAGCGCGGACAGCAACACGACCAGCGCGGCCGCGGCGGCGTGCTGCAGGGTTCGCGTCATCGGCACCGGCCACCCCGGTTCGTGGTCGTAGAGCACCAGATCACGGTGGCAAGATCGCTCCATCGTGTACATGGGCTGATCGGTCCACGGCACCGGCCGTCATGGACGGTACGGGGCGCAAGCCGCCCCCGATGGGCACCGGTACGCCTGCCGAACCCGCTCCCCGCGCCGGACCCTCGCGCCCGGTCCGGCCCGGCCGAGCCGGAGTCGCCCTGCACAGGGACCGCGCCCGGGGACCATGCCGTCTGCTTGCATGGGAAGGCGCAGCGTCTCGCCGGGCTCAGACCGTCGCTCGAGCCCACCGGCATGACCGTGACATCCTTTGGACCGTGAGGCCTAGGTGCTCCCTTTATGTGGACGTCGGTTACCTGCTCAGCGCCGCGGCCGTCCGGGTGACGGGAACGTCGCTGCGCAACGGCATTCAGGTCGACTACGAGTCGCTGGTCGACGAACTCGTTCAGCAGGCCGAGAAACTGTCGGAACTGCCGGTGCTGCGAGTGCACTGGTACGACTCCGCGAGAGACGGCGTGCCCGACACTCAACAGCAGTTCATCGGTGAGCTGTCCAACGTCAAGTTGCGTCTCGGCCGGTTCGGTGTGGAAGGCCAGCAGAAAGGCGTCGACCTGCGAATCGGCCTCGATCTCGTAACGCACGCACGTAACGGAGTCTCGGAGGTCTTCTTCCTCGTCTCGGGCGACGATGATCTGACCGAGGCCGTCGAGGAGGCTCAAGTTCACGGTGTGCAGGTTTTCCTGCTCGCCGTTCCCAGCGCCGATGACAGGCCGCACGGAATCAGCCGGCATCTGATTCGGGCAGCCGATGGTCTCAAGATCCTCTTTCCGGAGATCATCGACCGGACGGTGACGAAGGTGGAGATGCCTCCGATGGTGGTGGCATCGAAAGCCGGCCGACCGCAAGCCGACGCCATACCCATGAGCCTGGACGGGCGGGGAGACTCGGACCCGTTCCACCCGCCGGCCACGTACCCGTCCGGCACGTCCATCGACAGCGAACAAATCGACTCGGTGGTCAACGGAGTCCTGACGACCTTCCGCAAGTCTGCCAGTGCGGAGGAACTGGCGGCACTCGCGGCCGGCAAGCCATCGATTCCCCGGGACATCGACAAAGCACTACTGACCGATCTGTCGGATCGTCTCGGTGAGATCGACCTCAACGAAGCGGTCCGGCACAAACTCCGGGCGCAGTTCTGGGCGAAGTACGACGAGGCCTACGGGCAGTAGGCCGGCAGCCCACCGGGTGGTCGCTCGCGCTCGCTGATCCGGCGGCCGGGCCGGCGTGTGACGAAATTTTCCAGGCCGGGGCGTTGACTGCATCTCACGGCCACCGAGGCCGGGAAATGGAGTGAAGTCCCATGTTCAACGCCCCCGTGATGATCAGCAACGCCGTCCTCTCCACCGGTACGGACGGGCAGAAGCGGCGCCGGAACCGGCGGTCCGCCGGTGCTGTGCTGACCGCGGTGCTCGGGTCGGCACTCGTCATGATCACCCCCGCTTCGGCGAGCGCGACCTCGACGCCGACCTCCGTCAAGGTGAAGGACGCCGCGAATGACGTCCTGAAGAACTGGTCCTCGAACACCCACCACAAGGCTGACCTCGACCTGCGTGCGGTCTCCGCGGCCACCAAGGGCGGCAACGTCACTTTGACCGTACGCGTCGCCGATCTGAAGCCCGCTCACCTCAAAGAGCAGGTGCGCGACGGATGGCATTCGATTCCCACGACCATCTCCGCGTTCGTCTACTTCGGCAATCTGCGCTGGCAGGTCACCTACGGTTCGTTCGGTCAGGCCTCCGCCGACGCGATGAACCTGAAGGACGTCAACAAGCAGATTCCGAACCCGTGCCTGAACCCGGACTCGACGAGCCGTATCCGGCAGAAGGCGGACTACGCCAAGAACACGGTCGTGTTCACCGTTCCGGTCGACTGCATGCCGCGCACCTCGCGTACCGCCCGGGTGAACGGAATGACCTTCTGGGAGGCGGGCGCGAAACGCGTCCGGATGTGGGACGACTTCCACCCCAACGGTGACTACCGCAAGGGCGACGTCCGCTCGAAGCCGTTCCGCTACCGCTGATCCGCCGAGCCGGAAATGCCACCGGTTCGCGGGCGGGTCGATGTCCGCGCCGGTGGTGACCTTTCCATTCCCGTACGCCGTGAAGCGTGGACGGCGCAGTGGGCAGGCGACCGGATTTTTCCGAACATGGATGTGTACTACTGATCGCCCGGCGGGTCGGGCGAGCGGCGTAGAGGGAGTAGCAGGGGTGGATCTGAAGGAAGCACGGGAACTCGCGGTAGGCCTGATGACCCGGCACGGGCTCACCGACTGGAGGCTGGTGTACGACGACGCCAGGACCCGTGCCGGAGTGTGCCGTCCGGACCGCAAGGTGATCGGCCTGTCCCGCGTGCTGGTCGGCCTGTACTCGCCCGAGCAGGTGACCGAGACGGTGCTGCACGAGATCGCACATGCCCTGGTCGGGCCCGGTCACGGCCACGATGCGGTGTGGCGTGCGGAGGCGCTGCGGATCGGCTGTTCCGGTGCCCGCTGCGTAGCCGAGGACGTACCCCGGGTCGAGGGGAACTGGGTGGGTGTCTGCTCGGCCGGGCACCGGGTGACGGCTCACCGCAGGCCCGTGCGTGTCCGCTCGTGTCCCGACTGCTCTCCGGCATTCGACGCCTCCGCACTGTACGAGTGGACGTACCGGGGAAACCCGGCGCCGATGCACCCGAACTATGTGGCCGAGTTGGCGCGGATCCGGAACCGCACGACAAAGCCCGCCGCCGAACCGGTGCCGGCGAGCGCAGCCGATGCCACGTCACGGTTGCGGGCCGGCGACCGGGTACTGGTGAAAGGCGGAGGCAGGTACGGCGGCCTCACCGGGACTCTCGTGAAACGGGGACGGACCCGGTTTCACGTGCAGACGGACGTGGGGGTCCTGGGCGTCCCGTTCGCCATGGTGGAACCGGTCACCACGGCGCCGACGTCTCCCCGGGACGGAAACGGATCCCGGTAACCCCGGCTCCGGCCGAGTGAAGCCTGCTGCTGCGAGTGCCCGGCCCTCGTGTTCGAGCCGCGAGAGCGGTGTCGAGCACGGGAGCCGGGCACGTGGTGTGGTCGGGTCGGGCGTTCTTCGGCGGAGTCCGCCGCGGGCCGGTGGTTCCGCGTCGCGGCGCCGGCCCGCGGCGGTCACCAGGCGTCGATGGCGGTACCGGTGCCCGCGCACTTGTCGGCGAGATACACCCAGCCGAGTACGCCGCCGATGTTGCGCGGGTGACGGCTGAACAGGCCGCCGGCGGTGCCTTCGACCTGGTCGAGGACGGTGAGGATCCCGGTCATCGTCTCGGGCGGGAACGAGCAGAGCACGCCGGGCGCCTTGCGGTCGGCGGCGGCGGTCAGTGCGGGGTAGCCGTAGCCGGTGTCGCGCAGGTCGCCGAAGATCCGGGCCGGCCACGGTTCGGAGGTGACCTGGTCGGCGATCAGGTGCCAGCGGGTCCGGCCGGGCATGAGGGTGCCGTAGACGAACACGGCCGGGATGCATTCGCCCGGGCTCGGATACTCCGGTACGGGCACGGTGTCGCCGATCGGCTCCGGAACCGTTGCGTCACCGGTGTGACCTTCCCCGGACGGGACCGCGGCGAGGGTCCGCGGCACCGGGCGGCCGTCGACGAGCAGCGGGTGACGTTCCGGGCGGGCGCCGACGTAGGCGGCGGGGCGCGGCACCCGGGCGCCGTTCTCCAGCACCACCCGGCCGGTGTGCAGCGTCTGCAACGTGTACCAGCCGCCGCGCCGGCCTTCGACGACGTCGAGGACCCTCAGATCGGCGGGGGTGGCCATGGTGACGACCGCGGTCTCGGTGTGCTTCGGTACGGAGGCCAGCGTGACCGGGGCACCACCGGTGCACCGGACGGATGCCAGGCCCTCCATCTCGCAGGCGAGGTTGACCGCCGGCAGGGGGGTCATGTTCGCCAGAACCTTGCCCGGGCAGGCGTTGGATCCGTAACTGAGCACCGGTACCCGGCCGGCGAGCGGGGCGGCGCCCTGCCCGGTCAGCCAGGTGTCCAGGCACACCCGGCTGTTCGGCGCGGCGACGACGGCCCAGCCGCTGGGCATGGCTTCGTCGGGCACGACCGGCCAGCACCGTTCGTCTTGGTCGATCACCCAGGAGCCCACCGGGCGGGTGCCGGGGTACGGGTCGACGGCGTAGTCCGTGGCGGACTGCCCGGGAAACACCCGGCCGGTTCCCGCCGCCGCGACGGCGGGCTTCCAGCCGAGGAGTTCCCCGGCGATGCTCATCGCCTCGGTGAGACCATCGATCCCCTCGCCGAGGCGTAGCCCCACGTGAGCGACATGCCAGATGTCCGGGCAGCCCCACCATTCGTCGTCGTCGGGCAGCGGAAGCAGTTCGCCGTCGCAGTCGCGGACGGCGTACTCCCAGCAGCCGTCGCGGGCATCGTCATCCTCGGGGTCCCAGTCGTAGAGCGGAACCGCGATCACCCGGCGGCCGTCACCCCCGAGCACCTCGGCCGAGGCGAAACCGCCGTAGTCGCCGATCTCGACGGTGAGGCCGGCGTCGCGCATCGCGTCGGCAACCATGCGGGCCACCTGCCGCTGCACGGCCCCGGCGTCGTCCGCGTCCGTGAAGTCCTGGTGAGAGGCGGGGGTGTCGGCCATGGGTCTACTCCGTTCGTTGTGGCCCGGCGGCCACGTGACAGGTAGTAGACCCGCCACCCCGGAATAAAATGATCAGGACACCGGCGGCTCTTCGTCGTACGTCTCGGTGGGCATGCCGTCATCGATGGCGGCCAGGTGGCGGCCCCAGGCCCGTAGTTTGCGTTCGATGCGGCTCAGCCGGATCTCCGTCGACGGGTCGACGGTTTCGAGCCGGCGGTGCTCGGCTATCAGTTCCAGCCGTTCGGCCACCTCCGCCCGGCTGTATCCGAACAGCCCGAGCAGAGCCGTTCCGGTCTGCGCGAAGGGGGAGCCGTGTCTCGCGTTCTGTTCGAGCACGAGCAGGCTGCGGTCGTCGTCGGTCGTCTCCAGGGTGACGTGACCGGTGTTCCCGGTGTTGAGTCCGTCGTATACCTGGATGAGCCAGTTCCGGGCTCGCCGTTCGCCGATGCCGAAGTAGTCGATGATTTCCTCGACGGTCAACGAGCCGTCGTTCTCCTCCAGCAGCCGCAACAAGCGCAGGGCGTCGTCGACGGTCGTGTTGCCGCGTTCCACCCGGTCCGTGGGCGGGGATGTGGGGCCCACCGGGAAGCCGCCGGTGGGGCTGCCCGCTGACCTTCTGCGGGCGATGCGGGCCTGCCGGACCCGGCGGAGTGTGTCGAGTTCCTCCCAGTCCATCCAGAACTTCTCGTCCTTCTGCGGGTATTCGGCCCGGCGGGTTCCCCACGTGGGTGGCTGCGTTCGGAGCGGCACCCGTTCGATCAGTCCGCGGGCCTGGAGGGCGGCCTTGTCGTGGTTCAGCATGCGAATCACGTTCACGGCGTACTTGCCTTCAAGCTTTCCGTAGCCGTCGACCTTCTCCATCAGCAAGTTGTCGGTGAAGGTCTCATATCGGTGTGAGTGGGCGTCACCGGTCAGAATCCTCAACAACGCGATCACCCGTTTGATCGGTGCGGACGGCGCCCGGCCCTCCTTCAACGTCCTCTTGCTCTTCCTCTCGGCGGGGGAGACGGCGTCGCTGGCTGGCACGGCTGGAACTCCTGAGGTCGAAGAACGCGTCATGTCGAAGCGAGAGCCGGCGCGCCCGCATGGCTTCTTCCATCGCCTACACGATTCGACCGCTGAAGGAGTTGGGACGGACGTCACCGTTGTGTGGCAGCCATCAACGGGCGAGGCGAGCACCCCAAAGGCGGCCGCGGCGCGAAATTTTCCAGGTCGCCGGATCTACTACTTCCAGCGCGCAGCCGACCGGCTGGGCCGGAACGAAGTAGTGATTCCTCCGTGTTCTCGGAGCCCTGACCCCTTGTTTCGACCGAAAGGCAAAGCTATGTCTGACCTCGCTATGGCGGTAATCTTCGGGCCCGCCCACCGCAACTCCGGAAGCGTGCGTTTCGCGGACGTCGTCGGGCACCTTTACGTCGGCGGCTCCGGCGTCTGGGTGTTCCAGCGTCTCGGATCTCCACGGCGGGCCGTCGAAGATCTGCCGCGGCCGGCGGACACGACGCTGCGGATCCGGTCGCAATACGGTCTCGCCGCCGAACTCGCGGCCGGTCTGGCCCTCACCGCCGACCTCGACGGCGCCCGCGATCTCGCCGCCGAACTGATCGGCCCGGACTGGGCCGATCATGATCTCGAGCCGTCGCGGAAGGTACTGCAGCGCCTCGGCAAACCGGCCCGTGGCCTCGACTCGGTGGGATGTCTCATCACGGACGTCGGCGGCCTCACCGACGGGGTGCTGGACGAACTCCACGCCACCGGCTGGTCCCTGGTCGTGGCCACGAGTTCGTCCGAGCGCCGCCGCACCCAGTGGGACCAGTGACGCAGCGCCCGGCGGACCGCGGCCACTCCGGACACCCGGGGCTCCTACGCTGCTGGCAGAACGGGGCGCGATCGGGTGTCGTCGACGGCGCCGGTTCACTACCGTCGGCGCATGACAGACGTGACGTACCGATCGCGGCCTCTGTTGCGCACCCTGCTCGGCGAGGTGCTGCGGCGCCGCCGGCTGGAGCAGGAGCGGACCCTTGCCGAGGTGGCCCGGGACGCGTGCGTCTCGGTGCAGTACCTGTCGGAGGTGGAGCGCGGCCGCAAGGAGGCGAGCTCGGAGATCGTGGCCGCCGTCTGCGACTCGCTGGGCATCGGGCTGGCCGACCTGCTGGCCGAGGTGGGGCGCGACCTCACGGTGCACCATGCCCCGGTCCTCCGGCTGGAGACGGCCCGGCTGCGCCGCGCGGCACACGCGCCGCGCGGCTCCCGACCCGGCGATGTCGTTCTGCTGGCCGCCTGATCAGGCCGCGTTGAGCCGGTAACCGCGCGGTTCGCGCCGGGTGATGACCCGATCGGCGAGGCCGTAGGTGACGGCGTCGGGGGCGGTCAGGGTCATCCGGCGGTCGGTGTCCTCCCTGATCTTGGCGATCGAATGACCGGTGTGCTCGGCCAGGATCTGATCCATCTCGGCCCGGACCTTGGCCACCTCCTTGGCCTCCACGGCCAGGTCCGGCAGTGTGCCGCGGGCCTGGCCGGACGGCTGATGCAGGGTGACCTTCGCGTGCCGCAGCACTGATCGTTTGCCCGGGGTGCCGGCCGCCAGCAGCGCCGCGGACGCTGACGCGGCCTGGCCGAAGCAGATGGTGGCGATGTCGCACCGGACGAAGCGCATGGTGTCGTAGATGGCCGTCAGCGCGCTGAAGGATCCGCCCGGGGAGTTGATGTACAGCCCGATCTCCTGTTCGCCGCTGGATTCCAGGTGGATCAACTGGGCGATCACCACGTTGGCGACCCCGTCGTCGATCTCGGTGCCGAGGAAGATGATCCGGTCCGACAGCAGCCGGGAGTAGATGTCGAAGGCGCGTTCGCCGGTCGGCGTCTTCTCCACGACGGTCGGGATGGTGTAGTGGCTCATGCGCTCAGTCCCATCGGCTGGCGGGTCATTTCGGGGCGTACGTGGTCGACGCTGTCGAGGACGCGGTCGATGAGGCCGTACTCGAGTGCCTCCTCGGCGGTGAACCAGCGGTCACGCCGGCTGTCGCGTTCGACCGTGTCGATCGGCTGCCCGGTGTGTTCGGCGGTCAGGCTCAGCAGTGTCCGGCCGAGCCGCTCCAGTTGGTTGGCGTAGATCTCCACGTCCGCCGCGGTGCCGCCGAAACCGGCCGAGCCCTGGTGCATCAGGATCTGGGCGTGCGGCAGCGCGTACCGCTTGCCGGGGGTTCCGGCGGTGAGCAGGAACTGTCCCATGCTGCCGGCGAGCCCGAGGGCCAGCGTGCTGACGTCGTTGGGGATCAGCCGCATGGTGTCGTAGATCGCCAGCCCGGCGGTGACCGACCCGCCCGGCGAGTTGATGTACAGGTTGATGGTGCTCAGCGGGTCCTCCGCCGACAACAGCAGGAGCTGCCCGCAGATCCGGTTGGCGATCGGGTCGTCGACCTCGGCCCCGAGCACGATGATGCGCTGGTGCAGGAGCTGGACGGACAGTTGGTCGTCGACGGATCCGGTTCCGCCGGGTGTCGCGGCAGTGAATGGATGCATGGTCTTCTCCTCCGGCTCGGCCTGCGTGCCGTCTCCACCTTCGAGGCGGCGGCGCCCGCCGGCCAAGCCGATCTGCGGTCAGCAGAGATTCTTCAGCCAGCTTGCGGTGGACCTTTGCCGACATGGTGTCGGTATAGTTGCCGACACCATGTCGGTAAGTTTGTTGGAGGGGTCATGTTCCTGGCGTTGCGTGAGCTGCGGTTCGCGCGTTCCAGATTCGCGTTGATGGGTGCGGTGGTGGCACTGATCGCCGTGCTCATGGTGCTGCTGTCCGGTCTGTCCTCCGGGTTGGTCAACGATGGCGTGTCCGGGCTGCGGCGGATGCCGGTCACCGCGTTCGGGTTCGCCGAGGGGACCGCTGTGGACGGTGCGTTCTCGCGCAGCGTCATCGATGCGAGGCAGGTGGAGGCCTGGCGTGGGCAGCCCGGGGTGGAGGCGGCCGAGCCGTTCGGCAACACGCTGGTGAACGCGCACAGCGGCGCCGGGACGCCGATCGACCTGGCGCTGTTCGGCGTCCAGCCGGGCTCGTTCCTGGACCCGGCTCCCGTCAGCGGTACGCGGCTGGGCAGCGCCGACGGACTCGTCGTCTCCAGCACACTGCTCGACGCCGGCCTGCGCCTCGGTGACACGATCACCATCGACCGGCTCGGCGTTGAACTCACGGTGATCGGGGCGGTCGCCGATCAGCGTACGTTCGGGCACGTCGACGTCGCCTACCTGCCGCTCGACACCTGGCGCCGGATCCACACCGGCGGCGAGGGCGAGGCGACCGCGGTGGCGATCAAGGCACGTGACGGCGCCGAGCTCGACCTCGCGGCCGGGGACGCCGCCGCCCGTACCACGAGCCTCACGCTCGCCGGCGCGTACGCCACGTCGCCCGGCTACACCGCCGAGACCTCGACCCTCACGCTCATCCAGGTCTTCCTGTACGCCATCTCCGCCCTGGTCGTGGGCGCGTTCTTCACGGTGTGGACCATCCATCGCCGGCACGAGCTGGCGGTCCTGCGGGCGATCGGCGCGTCCCGGGCGTACCTGCTGCGCGACGGCCTCGCCCAGGCGCTGCTCATCCTGCTGGCGTCCTGCGCCGCCGGGGTGCTGGCCGGACTGGGCGTGGGCGCGCTCGTGGCCGGCGGGGACGTGCCGTTCACCCTGGAGCTGCCCGCCGTCCTGTCCGCGGCCGGGCTGCTGATCACGCTCGGCCTGCTCGGAGCCGCCACCGCCATCGTCCGTATCGCCACGGTGAACCCGTTGGCCGCCCTGGGAGCCCAGCGATGAAGACCGACACCACGACCCGTACCGGACTGCGCCTGGCCGGCGTGACCCTGCGCCTGGGCGACGGCGACGACACCATCACGGCGCTGGACGCGGTGAGCCTGGCCGTCGCGCCCGGCGAGCTGGTGGCGGTGGTCGGACCGTCCGGTGCCGGCAAGTCCAGCCTGCTCGCCGTGGCCGGCGGGCTGACCCTGCCCGACGAGGGCAGCGTCACCGTCGACGGCAACGATCTGGCCACCATGAAGGCCGCGGCGCGCACCGCCTACCGGCGCGAGCACATCGGCTTCGTCTTTCAGAGCGGCAACCTCATCCCGGCGCTGACCGCGATCGACCAGCTGCGCCTCATCCACCACCTCAACCGGCGGCGAGCCGGTGCACACGAGGCCGAGCAGTGGCTGACCGAAGTCGGGATGACCGGCAAGGCGCACCGGCGCCCGCACCAGCTCTCCGGCGGTGAACGACAGCGCATCGGTATCGCCAGGGCATTGATCGGAGGCCCGTCTCTGCTGCTCGCCGACGAACCGACGGCCGCGCTCGACCGGGCACGCAGCCACGAGGTGGTCGAGCTGCTGGCCCGGGAGACCGTACGCGCCGGGGTGGCGACCGTCATGGTCACGCACGACACCGACGTGCTCCAGCACTGTGACCGGGTGGTAGAAATGGTCGACGGGAAGCTTTCCGGTTAGGCGACTGAAGGAGGCACGGTGCCGCGCATCTCGGCGCCCACCGTCGCCGAGCACCGCGCCGCCAAGCACCGCGCGCTGCTCGACGCGGCCCGTGCCATCCTGGCCGAGGAGCCGGGCGCTGCTCCGTCGCTCGCGGCCGTCGCCGGCCGCGCCGGTCTGGCCCGCTCCTCGGCGTACGAGTATTTCCGCTCCCGCCAGGACCTGCTCGACGCCCTGATCCAGGACGTCTTCCCCCGCTGGTCGAGCCGGGTGACCGACGCGATGGCCGCGGCGGGTGCGCCGGGCGCACAGGTGCTGGCCTACGTCGACACCAACCTCGAACTGGTCGCCGAGGGCGAGCACGCGGTGGCACGGGCCCTCGCCACGATCGCACCCGGTCAACAGTTGGACGACAGCAGCCGGGTCATGCACGAGCAGCTGTCTCATCCGCTGCTCGACGCGCTGCGGGCGATGGACCTGCCCGACCCGGCGACCACCGCGGAGATGATCAACGCGATCGTCTACAGCGCGTCCAGCCTCATCGAGGCGGGTAACGATCCTGTTGGTGTTCGCGCCCGCGCCGGTGAACTGCTGGGGCCCTTCCTGCACGCCGCGCGGTGACCCCGCGTCCATTCCCGGAGCAGATCATGATCGGGTACGAGCGGACTGCTCGGTGGCGCCGCCGCCCGGATCGACCGTCCCGCCGCGGAACGGATCGGTGCGCCGGTGACCCGGGATCGCCGTGACGCGGAACGGGGCCGTAGCCGCTGGTCGCGGTCGGCCCCGTTCTGCTGTGGAGGTTCAGGGGTCACTTGGTGAAGGTGTAGTACTTCCAGGCGCCGGCCGTCGTGTGGTGGACCTTGTCGCCGGAGGTGCCGTAGAGGTACTCGGCGCGGGCCCGCCACTTGACGCCGGCCTTGTAGTTCCCGGCGATCGTGAGCGTGGCCTTGCCCGTCGACGTGAGCTTGGTGGTCACCGTGCGCCAGGTCTTCCAGGTGCCGCCCGAGTAGTACTGCACGACGGTACGGGCGGTGCGGTTCGGGTACGGCGTCACGATGTGGACGAACTTCGGGTCCGCGGTGGTGCGCAGGTACTCGTACGTTCGGGATCCGATTTTCGCGGTCTTGTAGTCGTTGTAGAGAGCGGTGTTGATCTTTACTTTGGCGTAGACGAGCGAGGCCACCGACCGCGGCGCGAACCGGCCGTCGCCGGCGAACCGGACCGTCACCGTGGTGTTGCGGCTCAGCCGCAGCTTCAGCGATGCCTTGCCGGCGCTGTTCACCTTCGCCGTCGAGACCGGCTGGGCGCCCGCCTCGTCACCGGCCCGCTGCGTCCAGAACTCGACGGTCCGGTTGGTGTGGGTGGCGCCCAGCGTCGCGGTGACCGTCACCGTGTCGCCGGTGATGTGGACCGACTTGTTCCCCGTCAGCGCGAGCGCGGGGGTGGCCCGCGGGATCTGGACGGTGTCGCTGCCGGTGGCGGCGTCGGCCAGTTCGCCGCCCGAGTACGAGACCGTGTATTCGACCGGGCCGCCCGCCGGCGGCACGTCGTTGAAACGGAACGTCCCCGCCTCGACCCTCGCCTTGGTGAGAACCTTGCCGTTGGACGATTCCACATCGGTACGCGTGACGTTCAACTCGGTGCCGTCCGGCAGTCCGGCCGCCCCGCCGATGGTGCCGGTCACGGTGAGGACCTGCCCGCGGACGGCGGTGGCCGGAGCGTCGACGGTGATCGTGGGTGCCGGGAACTCCGGCCCGCTGAGCTGCCAGAAGTGGTAGAGGGTGCCGCGCGAGACGGCGAACAGGCGGCCCTCGGGCTCGGTGAGGACCCGGTGCGGCAGCGGCACCGAGTAGGTTTCCACCTTGGAGAACTTGAATCCCGCTTCCGGCTGTGTCGAGCCGGTGGGGTAGACGGCGACGTCCGGTGACGTCGTACTGGCGTTCGGCAGGCCGACGGCGAGGCGGCCGTCCGCGAGGAGGGCCAGGGTGTCCGCCGGCGCGTTGTCCTGGGTCAGCCGGTTCCGGGCGCCGAGGTCGTCCAGAGGGTTGCTCCAGACGCCGAAGGCCGCGCTGATCAGCCGGCTGCCGTCGGCGCTCAGGATCGTCTCGTTGGTGTAGCTGTCGACGACCGTGCCGGCGCTGATCCGCTTCTCGGTGCCGCCGGACACGTCGTAGGCGGCGGCGGTCGCGGACGTCTCGCCGTTGTGCGAGATGTCCGAGACGACCAGCCGGTCCGGCGCGGCCGGCGACGACACGACGAGCGGAGCCAGGTAGAAGGCGCTGTCGTCGGAGGCCTTGTCGTGCAGGTGAACCGTCGGCTCGGCGGCGTTCACGTCGACCGAGCCGAAGCTTCCGTCGAACCCGCCCGGGGCCCAGTCGCCCATGTAGCCGAACCACACCTTGCCGCCGGCCACCGCGACGTCGTACGGGTACACCGTGTCGCCGAGCGGATAGCTGGCCTTCTGGGTGACGGTCGCGGCGTCGAACGCGACGATCGCGTGCGCGTCGGTACGCGCGGCGTAGATCGTCGACGAGTCGCTGGAGAGGGCGAGCCCGCGGATGCCGGGCAGGCCGTCGCGGCGGGCCAGGACGGTCCCCCCGTAGTTGGTCACCACCAGACGGCCGGACTCGTGATCGCTGATCAGGACGTGCCGGTGGGCCGGGTCGACGAGAACGTCGCTGACGGCTGTGACCGGCAGCGGCCGGGCGGCGGACGCGGGAAGTACCCGCAGGTCGGCGGCGGTCGCCGAGCCCGTCGACACGGCGAACGCGACCGCTGGGCCGCCGGCGAGAACGGCGACCGCGAGAGCGGCCCGGGAGACACGCATGGGTACCTCGGACGGAGTCGGAGCGGATTTCGGCTCAGACAGCCTATGTGAATCGATGCGTTAGTTGATCAACCGAACGGGCGAGCCGGGACGGCACCGTCGCGACGTCGCGGCGGCACCGTGAGGTTCGCGGGTGTGGCGAGCCGGCAGGTTACGCGCGCCGCCCCGACGTTGCCACCGGGGCGACGGCGCGGAGTTCGGCGGTCAGCCTGGTGGACAACTCCAGTGGGGACTCCGACGGCGGTGGCGGCGTCGGCTCGAAGAACGTCACCTTCAGCCGGGGGCGTCGCGGGAACCGGGCGATGTCCACGGTGCCGGAGACCGCGGCGCAGACGATGCGGGCCTGGGGTACGGCGTGGGCGAGGCGCCCGACACCGCTGCGGGCGCGCAGCTGCCGGCCTTGTGAGCGGGTGCCCTCGGGGAAGATGCCGAGGCAGCCGCCGGTGGAGAGGCACCGCACCGCCGCGTCCAGCGCGCCGGTGTCGGCCTGGCCGCGCCGGACCGGAATCTGTCCCATCCCGTCGAGCACCCGGCGCAGCAGCGGATTCTTCCAGAGCGAGTCTTTGGCCAGGGCGCGGATCTGCCGGCGACGGCGGGCGGCGAACGCGATGACCACGGGATCCCAGGCGCTGTCGTGGTTGGCCGCGACGATGGTCGCGCCGTGCGCCGGGAGGTGTTGCAAGCCGGCCACCTCGAGGCGGCCCCACCAGCGGACGATCGGCATCGCCGCCGCCATGACCGCCCGATAGACCGGTGCGATACGGCCGGTGTCGCCGTCCGCGGGGGCGGAACGATCGCGTTCCATGGATCACTCTCACTGTCCAGGCCGGTGCCGTGCGTGGACGGCGATTCAACGGCTCTGTTTAACAGGTCGGAGCGGTTCCCGGCAACGCGACGGCGGTATTTCGGGGCCGAACGGGTGCCGCCGGAACCGGCGACCCGCGCGCGACGTTTTCGCCGGACCCTATTTCGTGGGCGATGGCGAATACGGACCGCGGACCGGTTTCCCCGACGTGAGGCATTTCATTTTCGCGCGCCGTTCGCCGTCCGGGAGTGACGCGTAACGCCGAACGGCGGCCCGCTGAACCAGTCGGGCCGCCGTTCGAAGAATGTGAATCAGAGGGTGCGGATGTTCTCCGCCTGCGGGCCCTTCTGGCCCTGCGTGATTTCGAACTCCACCCGCTGGTTCTCCTCCAGGCTGCGGAAACCGCTCGCCGAGATCGCGGAGAAGTGGGCGAAGACGTCGGCGCCGCCGCCGTCCTGGGCGATGAAGCCGAAGCCCTTGTCGCCGTTGAACCACTTCACAGTTCCTGTAGCCATGTCTGCTCCTTCGCAGGCTGTTAGGGGCCGCACCGTGCGGACCCTCACGCCGCCGCGTTGATCACCCGCGTCGGAAAGACACGAAAAACGAAAAAGCGCCTGGCCGGGTAATCTGAAACCCAGCAGGCGCCGAAAACGTCTACGGAAATCAAAACTGCAACCGGGCAACCGTAGCACAGAATTCGTTGATCGCCACCAACCGTGGGAGCCGGGTTTCTGGACCGGCAGAGGCGCGGCCGCGCGTGGAGCGCGCGTAGAGTGGGTACCGGATCAGTTCGTCAACAATTTCGGCGGGCCGGCGCCTGTCGGGCGTGGCGCCCGGTCTCGGCAGTCCTGCAAGCGATCCGCGGGTTCGAGGGCCGGCTGGTGGCAGATCCTTCTTCGGAAAGCAGGTTCTACGAATCGTCCGCCCGGGGCCTCCGTCGTCACTTCACCGCCCGGCCTGCCGCGCGGTGCCGGCGAGCGGGGGCGTGCTGATCCGACCGTCCGGACCGAGTGACACCGATATCCCCCGGAGAATCACGTGAACCTGATGTCAAGCCCGTCGACGTTGACCTCGTCGGCGTTGTCCGCGCCCGCCAAGACTCTCCGGGAGAAGAGGGAAGCCAGTTTCCACGCCGCTCTCTCCGCGGTGCTGGCCGCGGGGCTGGAGGAGGCGCTCGAAGCGGGCGACCACCCGAGGGTGGTCAATCTCGTCAACCGTGGCTTCGCCGAGGGCAACGCGCAGATCGGCTGCGCCCTGCTCTGCCGGGCGATGGAGAGCGTCGGGACGGCCCGGACCTGGACCGTGCAGCTGGCGCCCCTCGCCCAGGTCCAGCAACGGTCCGCGTCATAGCCGATTTCCGGTGGTCGGCGGCGCCGTGCGGCCCCGCGGCCGCCGCGGGACGACGACAATGAGGGTGTACGGCCCGGCCCGCTCGGCGAATGTGACGAAGAAGCCGAAAACAACCTAAAAGCATTGTTACCGTACGAATATGGCTACACACGGAAAGCGTAGAGGCGAAGCCGGAGCCGTCGCCGCGGCAGTGACCGGGCTGCTCGGGCTCACCGCCGTCACCGTCGCGCCGGTCTCCCCGCAACCCGCGTTCGCTCAGGAGCCGCGGACCGGCGCGGCCGTCGACACCCGCCCGCGTAGCGTCGTGCCCGGTGTGAACGGGCGCATCGCCCTGCGGCCGGACGGAAAAGTGTTCGCCACCGTGAGCGACGCGACGGTGCGACAGTGGAGCACGGCGACCGGGCGCCCGGTCGCGAAGACGCTCAGCGGCATCACCGGGACCGTTCACTCGATCGAGTTCAGCTCGGACGGCGAACTGCTGGCCGTCGCGGGTGACAACGGGGTGTCGCTGTGGGATCCGGTGACCGGGAAGCCGTCCGGATCGCCGCTTACCGGCCATACCGGACCGGTGCGCTCGGTCGTCTTCAGCGCCACCGGCCGGTTGATGGCCACCGCCGGCGACGACGGAACGGCCCGGCTGTGGGATTCCTCGACCGGCCGGGCGGTGCACACCCTGAGCGGTCACAAAGGCGGCGTACGGACCGTCGTGTTCAGCCGGGACGGCAGGCGTCTGGCGACCGCCGGCGCCGATGACACGGTACGGCTGTGGGAGGCCCGCACCGGCCGGCCCATCGGTGCGCCGCTGACCGTGAGCCCCGGCCCGGTGTACGCGACGAGCTTCAGCCCGGACGGAAGGCTCCTGGCCGCCTCCGGTGGCGGCAACGTCGTGCGGCTCTGGAACCCGGCCACCGGCGAACCCGCGGGCCAGCCGATCACCAGCGATTCCGGGCCGGTCTATGCCCTCACGTTCAGCGTCGGCAAGAAGCTGCTGGCGACCTCGTCCGGCGGGAACAACACCGTACGGCTGTGGAACACGGCGACTCGCCGGCCGGCCGCCGCGCCACTGACCGGGCACACCGGGCCGGTGCGTGCCATGCGGTTCGGCCAGAACGGAAAACTGCTGGCCACCGGCAGTGACGACGGGAGCGTACGGCTGTGGGACACGGCGACCGGAGGACCGCATGGCTCGCCGCTGACCGGGCATGACGGGCCGGTCTGGGCGTTGCGGATCGCCCCGGGCGGCAAGCGCCTGGTCACGGCCGCGGCGGACGACAAGGTGCGGCTGTGGCGCATCACCGGCAAAGGCTCTCCGACGGCACCCTGAGCGGTTGAGGGTCCGGCGTCAGGCGGCTGCGGAACCGGCCGCCTGACGCCGGGAGTTCTCGTCACTGGCGGATGCGGTCGACGCCGGGGCCGCCCTTGAGCGTGTCCTTGCCGGCGCCGCCGGTGAGGGAGTCGTCGCCCGGGCCGCCGTACATCCGGTCGTTGCCGGTCTGGCCGATCAGGGTGTCGTCGCCCGCGCCGCCGGAGATGTAGTCGGCGCTGTCCGGGACGTCGCCGTCGAGTTCGCCGCCCACGATGCCGTCGTCGCCGGCGTCGCCGTACATCCGGTCGCTGCCGGGGCCACCGGCGATGGCGTCGTGGCCGTTGCCGCCGTGGATCGTGTCGTCGCCGCCGTCGCCGTGCAGGTCGTCGCCGTCCTCGCCGCCGTTGACGGTGTCGTCGCCGCTGCCGGCCAGGACGATGTCGTAGCCGAAGCCGCCGCTCAGCCAGTCCTTGCCGGAACCGCCGTACAGGTAGTCGTCGCCCGCCTCACCGGCGATCGCGTCGTCGCCGGCGTTGCCGCTCAGCTTGTCGTTGCCGGTGTCGCCGCTCAGGCGGTCCTGATTCGAGCCGCCGCTCAGGACGTCGTCGCCGGAGCCGCCGTCGGCAGCCATCGGTGCGGTGGTCCGGTTGTAGACCTTGTCGCTCTTGTCGCCGAGCATGATGCTGAGCTCGGTGGGCGTACGGGAGGTGGTGCACTTGACCTTGGTCTTGTCGCCCTTGACCGCCTTGCAGCCCTTGCCGGCCTTGATGGCGACCTTGTCGTCGAGGGTGACGGTCCGGCCGGAGATGGTGAGGGTCAGCGAGTTCGCCTGGCCGGCCGCGGCGGTGAACCGGACGATGGTCTTGTCGATGCCGACCACCCGGGCCGTGCCGACGGTCGAGGCCTGCGCCGCGGAGGCGAAGAAAGGGCTGGTGGCAACGGCCATGGTCGCCGCGCCGACGACGGCCAGCATTTTGCGGTTGAAGATGTTCATCGGAGTCCCCCGTTTTCCTCACGGTCGTTCTGACATCTGGTGCGATGCCGCCGCGGGCGGGGTGGTTCTCGGAGCCAGGTAACGGATGGATAACGTCGATCGGGGCCGGCATCCCGTGCGGGATGCCGGCCCCCGGCCGTGCGGTCGCCTCAGAAGCCGGCGCTCACCTTGGTGAACGCCCAGTCCGCCTGGGCGATGCCGGAGCAGTCGCTGACCACGCCGCCCCCGGCGCAGCCACGGTCCCGGTTGACCGACCAGAACGCGAAGCGGGCCAGGCCCTTGCTCTTGGCGTAGTCCCGGATCCGGGTCCACGTCTCCACCGAGGTGACCTCCTGCTGGTCGGAGAGACCGTTCATGCCGGAGATACCCATCCGCGAGTACGCCTGGGCGTCGGTGTAGCCGAACGTCGACTTGAGCACGTTCTTCAGGCCCTCGGTGGCGCCGACGGTGGCCGCGTACATGTCGGCGTGGCCGCTGAAGTCGAACGGCATCTGGGTGAAGACGTCGATGTTCGCGCCCTTCGCCTTGGCCTGCTGAATCAGGCGTACGCCGTGCGCGTTCGGCCCGGACGGCGTGGTGCCGAAGGTGAGGATGGTCTTCACGCCCGGGTTCTTCTGCTTGACGATCTTGAGCGCGTCGACGATCCGGTCCGCCACCACGTAGTTCTCGAACTCGTCGGTGTTCTCGATGTCGATGTCGATCGCCTTGAGCTGGAAGGTGTCGATCACCTTCTGGTACGCGGCGGCGAGCGCCTCCGGGGTCGAGCAGTTCGGGCCGAGCTTGTTGCCGCTCCAGCCGCCGATCGACGGGACCACGTCGGCGCCGGCCGCCCGGATCGCCGCGATGGTACTGGCGTGCACGCCGCCGGTCAGACCGGTGGAACCGTCCCAGGCCGGGTTGCAGCCGTTGCTGGCCAGCACGAACGCCATGGTGAAGGCCTTGATGCCGGTGGCGTTGACGACCGTGGCCGGCGCCGGCGGGTTGCCCCAGCCGGGGTAGATGTACGGCGCGGCCGCCATCTTGGTGCCGGTCGCCGGCGGGCTGGTCGTCGGGTTGGTGGTCGGGTTGGTGGTCGGCGGCGTGGTCGGGGTGGTGGTGCCACCGCACACGCCGTTGTCGGCCCAGACCGCCCACTGGCTGCTGTTGGTGGCCGGTGACTCGTTCTGCGTCCACCACTTGGCGGTGTAGTTGTGGCCGTTCTGCGAGGCCACGTTGCTCTTCACGTACACCGCGGAGGCGTTCCAGGCGGGGGCACACGCGACGGCCGCGTTCGAGGTGGCCATCGGGAGGACCGCGACGGCTGTGCCGCTCGCCGCGACCGCCGCGACGACGGCGATCTTCCTGCTGAGTTTCACGGGGGATGCTCCCTGAGAGGGGTGAGAGGGGTGAGAGGGGTCAGGGGAGGGTGGCGAGGTGCGGGTCGATCGTGTTGGCCCAGGCGTTGCCGTTGGTGACGTCCCAGTTGATCGACCACGTCATCGCGCCGCGGATGCCCGGGTAGGTGGCCGGGGGCTTGAAGGTGCCGCAGTTGGTGGCCTTGGCCAGGCAGTCGAGCGCGTTGTTGACGACCGACGGGGCGACGTAGCCGCCACCGGCCGCCCGGGTGCTGGCCGGCAGGCCGAGGGCGATCTGGTCCGGGCGGAGCCCGTTCTGCAGCGGGATGCAGGCGAGGGCGGTCAGGAAGTTGACGCTGCCCTGGCTGTACGCGGCGTTGTTGTCGCAGCCCAGCATCGAACCGGAGTTGTAGTACTGGGTGAAGACGACGGTCAGGATGTCCTTGATGTCCAGTGCCAGCTTGAAGTACGAGGACTGCGGGTTCTGCATGTCGATCGTCTGCGGCGCCATCGTGATGATCAGGTTGGCGCCCGCCTTGGCTCGCAGGCTGCGCAGCGCGCTCGCCATGTAGGTCGGGTTGAGCCCGTTCTCCAGGTCGATGTCGACGCCGTCGAACCCGTACTTCTGGATCAGCGAGTGGACCGAGTCGGCGAACGCGGTGGCCGCGGCCGCACTGTTGACGGCGACCGTGCCCTTCTCACCGCCGACCGAGATGATCACCTTCTTGCCGCGTGAGTGCAGCGTGGCGATGTCCGCCTTGAACTGGGCGTCGGTGTAGCCGCCGACCGCGGTCGCCAGGCCCGGGTCGAGGTTGAAGGTGACCGCGCCCTGAGTGGCGGTGGCGTCGGCGAAGGCGACCGCGATCAGGTCGTACGTGGCGGGCACGTCGGCGAGCTTGAGGGCCGCGGCGCCGTTGTCGAAGTTCTGCCAGTAACCGGTGAGGAAGTGCTTGGGAAGCGAACCGGTGGGCGGAGTCGTCGTGGGGGGAGTCGTCGGCGGTGTGGTGGTAGGCGGAGTCGTCGTCGGCGGTGTGGTCGTGGGCGCGGTGGTCGGCGGTGTCGTCGTGGGGGGCGTGGTGCCGCCCGCACAGGCGCCGTTGTCGGCCCACACGTCCCACTGGCCACTGCGCACGGCCGGCGACTCGTTCTGGGTCCACCACTTGGCCGTGTAGTTGTGGCTGTTCTGGGAGACCACGTTGCCCTTGACGTACACGGCGGTCGAACTCCACGCGGGCGCACAGGCCGTGGCGGCCGAGGCGTTGCCTGTGAACCAGGTCGCCGCTCCACCGGCGACCAGCGCCGTGACCGTCGCGAGGATGACCGATCTGGAGGCTTTCATCGCCGTCCTTCCAAGTGTTGCCGGGGATCCTCCAATCCTTAGGACTGTTAACAGTGAAGTAAAGCGCGGCCGCCTTAAACATCCTTAAATCTCGATCCCGGCGAGGCGGCGGCGAGGACCGTACGACGAACGGGGCGGCCTCCGCAGAGGCCGCCCCGTTCGTCGTACGTCAGTGTCAGCTGTCCTTGTTAACCCCACACGGGTTGTGGAGCAGGAACAGG